>VGAV01000341.1 GCA_016870695.1 Actinomycetota bacterium
CGATCGTCTTCGGCCTGCCCATGTTCGGCCTCATGCTCGCCGTCCACGTCGCCGTCCCGCCGCACCCCGGCATCGTCGCGGGCGCCGGCGTCTTCGGCGCCGACCTGGGTCTCGTCACGGCGATCTCGCTGCCGATTTGCGCCGTGCTCGGACTCCTCTGCTTCTGGGTCGCGCGGATCATGAACCGCACCGACTACGCCCTGGCTCCCCGGGTGGCCGCGCAGATGGCGGAGTTCGGTCAGACCACCACGGTGATCGAGTCCCGTCGCCCGGACGGCACCGTGATGGCCCCGCCGCGCGCCGGCACCGTCATCGGCCTCATCGCCCTGCCGATCGTGCAGATCCTCGTCGGCACGGTGCTCTCGTTGAGCCTGCCGGCCGGCTCGGCCGGGCGCGGGGTCGCCACGTTCATCGGCACGCCCGCCTTCGCTCTGCTCGTCGCGGTCCTGGTGGCGTTCTTCGTGCTCCCGGTCCGCCGTCGCTGGGGCCTGGCCCGGACCAACGAGGTGTTCGAGAGCTCCATGCCCCCGATCGCCTCGATCCTCCTCGTCGTCGCCGGCGGCGGCGTCTTCGGAGCCGTCCTGCAGGCGTCGGGCATCGGCACCGCCCTGTCTGTCACGCTCGAGAACCTCGGCGTGCCCCTCCTGGGGGCGGCGTTCCTCATCACGCTCGCGCTCCGCGGAGCCCAGGGCTCGGCGACCGTGGCAATCGTGACGACCGCGAGCCTGCTGTCGGCGGGCGTCGCCGAGGCCGGCTACAGCCCGCTGCAGATCGCCGCGGTCGCGGTGGCGGTCGGGTTCGGCTCGCTCGGCCTGTCGATGGTCACCGACGCCGGCTTCTGGATCGTCACGCGCTACCTCGGGCTCACCGTCGCCGACGGCCTGCGCACCTGGACCGTGCTCACGACGATCCTCGGTGTCGCCGGGTTCCTGCTGACCTGGGCGGTGTTCGCCGTCGCCGGCTGAGGTCTGCCGCTCCGCCGGGGCGGGGACGCATCGCGGTGGGTCCGGGCGGTGTTCGTGCATCGGGGCGGCGTAAGTGCGCCCCAATGCACGGAACGCGCCCTGAACCGACCCGATCTTCCCCGGCCCGGCGATTAGGTTGGACCGGAAAGGGGATGCCATGGCACGACGTTCACGCGTCGACGAGGTCGTCGACGGTCTCTTCGACGACATCATCGCTCAGCAGCTGACCGCCGAGCAGGCTCTCCCCAGCGAGGCCGAGCTCGGCGAGCGCTTCGACGTCAGCCGGGTCACGGTCCGCGAGGCCATCAAGACCCTGCAGGCGCGCGGCGTCGTCCGCGTCGAGAGCGGCCGCGGGTCGTTCGTGCAGCCCCTCGCCCGGTGGACCTCGCTCAGCGCCGTCCTCGCCGCCACCTCCGCCAGCGCGGACGCGTCCGCGGCGGAGCAGCTCATCGAGCTGCGTCGCATCTTCGAGACCGGTGCGGCCGCGCTGGCCGCCGAACGGGCGCAGGACACCGAAGTGGATGCCATCGCGGCCGACCTCGCGTCGATGAGGAAGGCGCACCGAGCCGACGACCTCGACGCCTTCGTCGCGGCCGACCTGTCCTTCCACGACCGGATCCTCTCGGCATCCCGGAACCCGTTCCTGCGGGTGATGTTCGCGCCGCTGACAGAGGTGCTCTCGGAGCGGCGGGCGCAGACGTCACGGGTCCGGGTCATCCAGGAGCACGCCATCGCCGAGCACGAGCGCGTGCTCGAGGCCATCCGCAGCGGCGACGCCGACGCCGCGCGACGCGCGATGGACGGGCACATGCAGCAGACTCTCGACGACCTGCGCCAGTACGTCCTCCGCGCTGGCGACTGACCGGGCGCGCGGTGGGAGCCGTCAGGCGCGCACGTCCGCGTGCGGGAGCCGCTTGCGCATGACCGCCACCGCGTCGGCGTTGTCGTCGATGAGGACGGAGCGGCGGCCGAGCGGCGACGCGACCGCCCCGAAGGTGCCGCTGCCGGCGAACATGTCGAGCACCCGGTCGCCCGGACGGCTCGATGCCTGCACGATCCGGCGCAGCACGCCCTCGGGCTTCTGCGTCGGATACCCCGTCTTCTCGCGGCCGGTGGTCGGCACGATCGTGTGCCACCACACGTCGGTCGGGAGCTTGCCGCGGGCGGCCTTCTCGGGCGTGACGAGGCCCGGCGCCATGTACGGCTCGCGGTCCACCGCGTCGGTGTCGAAGAAGTAGCGATCGGGGTTCTTCACGTACACGAGGATCGTCTCGTGCTTGGTCGGCCAGCGCCGCCGCGACTTCGCCCCGTAGTCGTACGCCCAGATCAGCTCGTTCAAGAAGCGCTCGCGCCCGAACAGCGCATCGCACATGACCTTCGCGTAGTGCACCTCGCGGTAGTCCAGGTGGAGGTACAGCGTGCCGTCGTCGGCGAGCAGCCGCCACGCCTCCCCCAGCCGCGGCTCCAGGAAGCCCCAGTAGTCGTCGAACTTGTCGTCGTACGTACGCAGGTCGCCGCGCAGCCGCGAGTACTCGCGCCCGTGGAAGCCCCGCTGCACGACGGGAGCGGGCGCCTCCTCGTCGACCTCGCCCGGGAGGAGGAGAGGGGATGCCACGGGCTCGGGGGCAGCGGCATCCGGGGTCTCGTCCGCCGGAGGCGTCCACTTCGCGGACTCGACCGCCTTCTGACGGGTGCGCCCCGTGTTGAAGGGCGGGTCGAGGTAGACGAGGGTGAACGTCCCGTCGGCGAACGTCCGCGTGACGTCGAGGTTGTCGGCGTGGTGGATCTCGACGGCGCCCTCGTCGAGGATGCCGTCGATCGTCTCGGCGCTCACGGGACGCGCTGCAGCCACGCGTCGGTGGCGAACTTCGACGCGACGAGGGCCTCGGCCTCGGCGTACTCGTCCGGAGCGACGTTGCCCGGGGTCGCGCCGTACAGCGTGGTGAACGTCTGGATGAAGCGCTCGATGATCTCCTCGCGCGACAGACCGGTCTGGCTGCGGAGCGGGTCCACGCGCTTCGCGGCCGAGACGGTGCCCTTGTCGCTGAGCTTCTCGCGACCGATGCGCAGCACCTCGGTGAGCACCTGGCCGTCCATGTCGTAGCTGAGCGTCGCGTGGTGCAGCACGCCGCCGTTGGCGAGACGCTTCTGCGCCGCGCCGCCGATCTTGCCGTGCGGACCGGCGATGTCGTTCAACGGCTGGTAGACCGCGTCGATGCCCAGCGAGCGGAGCGCCTGGAGCACCCAGTCGTCGAGGAACGCGTACGAGTCGGCGAACGTCATTCCGGCGACGAGGGATGCCGGGACGTAGAGCGAGTAGGTGACGATCGAGTTCGCGCCCATGAGCATCGCACCGCCGCCGGAGATGCGGCGGACGACGTCGAAGCCGTGCTTCTGCGCCCCGGCCGGATCGACCTCGTTGCGCAGCGACTGGAACGAGCCGATGACGACGGCGCTCTGGTCCCACTCCCACAGGCGCAGCGTCGGCTTGCGCAGGCCGGCGCCGACGCGGGTCGTGAGCACCTCGTCGAGGGCGAGGTTCATGCGGGGCGAGACGGGGCCGTCGTGGACGACCTCCCACTCGAA
>VGAV01000342.1 GCA_016870695.1 Actinomycetota bacterium
GTCCTTACCGGCCTCGGCGACGAGGGCGGCTTCGCCCCCGACCTGCCCAGCAACCGCGAGGGCCTCGACTTCCTGATCCGCGCGATCGAGAAGGCCGGCTTCACCCCCGGCACGGACATCGCCGTCGGCCTCGACGTCGCCGCCACCGAGTTCTACAAGGACGGCGTCTACACCGTCGAGGGCAAGGAGTGGAGCGTCGACACCCTCGTCGACTACTTCGCCGACCTCGTCGCCAACTTCCCGATCGTCACCATCGAGGACGCCCTCGCCGAGGACGACTGGGACGGCTGGAAGAAGCTGACGGATGCCATCGGCTCCAAGGTCCAGCTCGTCGGCGACGACCTCTTCGTCACCAACCCCAAGCGCCTGCAGCAGGGCATCGACCTGGGCGTCGCCAACTCGCTGCTGGTCAAGGTGAACCAGATCGGCACCCTGTCCGAGACCCTGGACGCCATCTCCCTCGCCACCCGTTCGGGCTACACCTCGATGCTGTCGCACCGTTCGGGCGAGACCGAGGACACCACGATCGCCGACCTCGCCGTCGCCGTGAACGCCGGCCAGATCAAGACCGGCGCGCCCGCGCGCAGCGAGCGCGTCGCCAAGTACAACCAGCTGCTCCGCATCGAAGAGGACCTCGGCGACGCCGCGGTCTTCGCGGGCCGCTCGGCGTTCCCCCGCTTCAAGGGCTGATCGCACCTCGCGGACGAGAGGGGGGAGCCGTTCCGGCTCCTCCCTTTTCGCTTTCCTGAGGGGATACCGCCCTCCCGGCGCGTCCACGGGAGCGATGTCGGCCGCCACGTACAATCGACTCTCGCCCCCGCCGCGGACGACGCGTCGGCGCGGGCGATCGCGGAGAGGAGAAGCCGATGGACCGACCGACGCTTCCGCCGCGACGTCCCGCCGTGGCATCCCCGTCCCGCCCCGCCCCGAAGAGGCGCCCGTCGCCCGCGCGCCGGGTCGACGCCCGCGAATGGCTCGGCGGCAACCGCGTCTCGGGCTTCGTCGTCATCATGCTGGGGCTCGTCGTCCTCGGGACCTTCGTGCTTGTTCCCACCGTCGGCACCTACATGGACCAGCGGCAGCAGATCCAGGCGCTGCAGAGCGCGGTCGCGGTGAGCCAGTCCGAGGTGGACGACCTGCAGGCGCAGCGGGACCGCTGGAGCGACCCCGCGTACATCACGACGCAGGCACGGGAGCGGCTGTACTACACGATGCCCGGCGAGGTCGTGTACCTCATCGAGAACGACCTGCCCGCGTCCGCGACGCCGCAGGAGCAAAGCGACGTCAGCGACGAGGTCGGGCAGACGCAGACCGACTGGATGGCGCAGCTCGTCCGCTCGGTGACGGCGGCCGGCGCCGCCCAGACGGCGGTCGTCCCGACGATCGGCGTCCCCGATCCGGCGCCGACGGAGCAGCCCGCACCCTGAGCCTCGGCCGCCGCGCGGGACCCTGCGCGCACACCCGGTGTCCGCTCGGCGGGCGCCCGGTACCCTGGACAGCGATGAGCACGCCGCCTTTCGCCCCCGCATCCGACGCCGACCTCGCCGTTCTCGGCGAGCAGCTGGGCCGTGTCCCGCGCGGAGTCGTCGGGATCGCCGCGCGATGCGTCTGCGGCAACCCGACCGTGGTCGCGACCTCGCCGCGACTGGACGACGGCAGCCCCTTCCCGACCTTCTACTACCTCACGCACCCCGCGGCGACCGCCGCGATGTCGGTGCTCGAGGCCGGTCATGTCATGAAGGAGTTCACCGACGAGCTCGAGAGCGACGACGAGGTCCGCGCCGCGTACGTGTCGGCGCACGAGGCCTACCTGTGCGACCGCGCTATGTACGGCGAGCCCGAGGAGATCGCCGGCATCTCGGCCGGCGGCATGCCCACGCGCGTGAAGTGCCTGCACGCCCTGGCCGGCCACTCCCTGGCCGCCGGTCCCGGGGTCAACCCCATCGGCGACCGCGCCCTGGCGCGCGGCACCTGGTCGCCCGAGCGCTGCGCGTGCGAGTCGCCCGGAGCGGGCGGATGAGACGCCTGCGTGCGGCGGCGGCATCCCTCGTCCTCTCGACGATGATGCTCGGCGCCGTCGCCCTGCCGACCTCCGCGACCCCCGTCGCCGCACGGGCGGCGTCGGCCTCGGCGACCCCCGTCGGCGCCGGGGTCGTGCCGGCCGCGGAGGTCCCGTCCTCGACGCCGACGGCCGAGCCGAACCCCGTCCCGTCGGATCCGACCGATCCGGTGCGTGCGGCCGAGTACTGGCTCGACCAGTACGGCGTGAAGGAGGCGTGGAAGACCACGCGCGGGGCCGGGCAGAAGATCGCGATCATCGACACCGGCATCGGACGCGGGCCGATCGAGTTCTCCGGCGCCGTCGCCGGCGGGACGGACGTGTCGGGCGTGGGCGGGTCGGACGGGCGTTCGCCGGTCGGCGCCGTCGACGCGAACCACGGCAGCTGGGTCGGCTCCCTCGCCGCGGGTCGGGGCACCGGTGACGGCCGCGGCATGATCGGCGTCGCGCCGGAGGCGCAGCTGCTGTCGATCTCCGTCGGCTTCGGGGCGTCGACGTCCAAGCCGTTCACCGAGCAGATCGCCGAGGCGATGCGCTGGGCCGTCGACGAGGGCGCCACGGTCATCAACCTCTCCCTGACGACGAACACCCTCGACTGGGACCGCAGCTGGGACGACGCCTTCCTCTACGCCTTCGACCACGACGTGGTGGTCGTGGTCGCCGCCGGTAACCGCGGCAGCGGCACGGACCGCGTGGGCGCTCCGGCGACCATCCCCGGCGTGCTGGCGGTCGGGGGAGTGAACCCCTCCGGCGTCGCGAGCAACGACGCATCGACCCAGGGCATCACGATCGGCATCTCGGCGCCCAGCGAGCGCCTCCTCGGCGTCTCCGCGGACGGCACGCTCGTGCAGTGGAACGGCACGAGCGGCGCGGCCCCCATCGTCGCGGGTATCGCGGCGCTGGTGCGCGCCGCACATCCCGGAATGGATGCCGACAACGTGCTGAACCGCCTGATCCGGACGACCACGCCCGCCGCGGCCGGTCAGGCCGGTCAGCAGGACCCCCTGTACGGCTACGGACTGGTCAATGCGGCCGCCGCGGTGTCGGCATCCGTCCCCACCGTCTCGGAGAACCCCCTCGGCGATCTGGCGGACTGGATCCGTCTGTACCGCCGCGCCGACGCCCCCGCCCCGACCGAGACGCCGAGCGCCGCGCCCGTCGAGGTGCCGGCGCTGCCGCCGGTCGACGCGGCTCCCGAGGCCGGTTCGCCTCTGCTCCCCAGTCGCGATACCGTTCTCTACGGGTCCTTGCCGCTCGGGGGTGCCACTCTCGCCGCTATAATGATTGCGCTCGGCGTCAGTGCTGCTGCCCGGCGAATTCGAAAGGCCCGCGACTCGCGAGAGCCGAGCCGCACCACCACCAGGGAGTTCCTCTCATCGTGACCAGCACTGTGCCCAGAATCCTTATTGTCGGCGGAGGCTACGCGGGCTTCTACACCGCGTGGAAGCTCGAGAAGCAGCTCCGT
>VGAV01000343.1 GCA_016870695.1 Actinomycetota bacterium
CGCCGAGGTGGCGCACGGCGAAGGCGAGGACGGGTGTGGGCAGCATGCGGGGCAGCAGGATCGCGCGCAACCCGGCGCCGGTGAAGATCTCCACGGAGTCCCGCGCGAACACGTCCGAGTTGCGGCGACCGTCGTACCCGACGACGACCACCGGACGGTCGTCGTGGTCGGAGCCCGGCACCACCGGGCGGTCGTCGGGCTCGGAGCCCGTGGCATCCCGGTCCTCGGAGCCGGCGGCATCCCGGCCCTCGCCGTCGCCGGCCCCGAGGGCACCCGCGTCGGAGGCCGGGAGACGTGAGGTGCCCCGCTCGAGGAGGTATGCCGCGAACCCGGCCGCGGCCTGCGCGACGAGGACGCGGTTCATGCGGTTGGAGCCGGCGCCGAGGGTTCCGCGCAGACCGGCGGTCCCGAAGGCGAGGCGGGTGGAGAAGCGGTCCGCGAGGTCGTTGGCGGCCGCGGCGTCGCCGGCCTCGACCCGCTCGAGGAGGGCGGTCAGCTCGTCGCGGGTGACCGCGTCCGGGTCCTGCGCGAGCCAGCCGCGCGCGGCGTCGACGTACGCGCTCACAGTTCGCCGATCACGCGCGCGAGCAGCGCCGAGATGACCGGCTCCGCCTCGCGACCGGCCTCCAGGACCTCCTCGTGGCTGAGGGGGGTCTGCTGGATGCCGGCGGCCAGGTTCGTGATGAGGGAGAAGCCGAGGATCTCCATGCCGGCCTGCCGCGCGGCGATCGCCTCGAGTGCGGTCGACATGCCGACGATGTGGCCGCCGATGGCCTTGGCCATCTGCACCTCGGCGGGGGTCTCGTAGTGCGGCCCGCGGAACTGCGTGTAGACGCCCTCGTCGAGCGTCGGGTCGACGCTGCGCGCGACCTCGCGGAGCCGCGCCGAGTACAGGTCGGTGAGGTCGATGAACGTCGCGCCCTCGAGGGGCGAGTCGGCGGTGAGGTTGATGTGGTCGCTGATGAGCACGGGCTGCCCGGGCTTCCACGTCTCGCGGATGCCGCCGGCGCCGTTCGTCAGGATCATCGTCGACGCCCCGGTGGCCGCGGCGGTGCGGACGCTGTGGACGACGCGGCGGACGCCGTGACCCTCGTAGTAGTGGGTGCGGGCGCCGATGACGAGGACGTTCTTCCCGCCGGGCGTCCGGACGCTGCGCAGCGTGCCGACGTGCCCCTCGAGCGCGGGCTTGCTGAAGCCGACGACCTCGGTCGCGGGGAACGACGCGGTCTCCTCGCCGATGAGCTCGGCGGCGCGGCCCCAGCCGCTGCCGAGGGTGACGGCGATGTCGTGGCGCTCGACGCCGGAGAGGCGGGCGATGTCGGCCGCCGCGGCGGCGGCGACCTCGAACGGGTCGACCGCGGGGTCGTCGAGCGGGTGGGGGGTGCTGTTGGACATCCCCCCACTCTAGGAACAGCGGGGGCCGCCGGGCCAGACGATCGGACAGCGCGTCGCGCTGGGGGAGAATGGATGCCATGGTGCAGAGCTTCGAGCGCAAGCAGTCCGTCGCGATCGTGGGCGGAGGCCCCGGGGGCTACGAGGCGGCGCTGTCGGCGGCCCAGCTCGGCGCCGACGTCACGCTCGTGGAGCGCGCGGGCGTGGGCGGGTCGGCCGTCATCACCGACGTGGTCCCGTCGAAGACCCTCATCGCCACCGCCGATGCCGCGGTCGCCATCCGCGGTGCCAGCGACCTCGGCGTGCAGCTGTTCGCCAAGGACGACCGCGGCAAGCCGCTGACGCCCGAGGTGGCCATCAACCTCGCCGCCGTGAACCAGCGGCTGCTGTCGCTCGCCCGCCAGCAGTCCGACGACATGCGCGCGTCGCTGCTCGACGCGGGCGTGCGCATCATCGCCGGTCACGGCCGCCTGGACGGCAACGGCGCCGTCGTGGTCTCGACCGAGGCGGGCGGCACGGACTTCGACCGCATCGAGGCCGAGACCCTGGTGGTCTCGGTCGGCGCGTCGCCGCGCGAGCTGCCGTCGGCCCAGCCCGACGGCGAGCGCATCCTCACCTGGACGCAGCTCTACAACATGAAGTCGGTGCCGTCGCACCTCATCGTGGTCGGCTCCGGCGTGACGGGCGCGGAGTTCGCCTCCGCCTACATGAACCTCGGCGCGAAGGTGACGCTGGTGTCCAGCCGCGACCAGGTGCTCCCCGGAGAGGACCAGGATGCCGCGGCCGTCCTCGAGCGCGTCTTCCAGCGCGGCGGCATGACGCTGCTCGCCAAGGCCCGTGCCGAGTCCGTCGTGAACACCGGCGACGGCGTCGTCGTGACCCTCGCCGACGGTCGCACCATCGAGGGCAGCCACTGCCTCATGGCGGTCGGGTCCATCCCGAACACCGCGGGCATCGGCCTCGAGGCGGCGGGCGTCCAGATGACCTCCTCCGGGCACATCCGCGTCAACCGGGTCGCCCGCACGTCGGTGCCGAACATCTACGCCGCGGGGGACTGCACGAACTTCTTCCCGCTCGCCTCGGTGGCATCCATGCAGGGCCGTCAGGCGATCTTCCACGCGCTCGGCGACATCGTCATCCCGCTCGAGACGCGCCGGATCACGGCCAACATCTTCACCGCGCCCGAGATCGCGACGGTCGGCTTCTCGGAGCAGGACGTCACCGAGGGCCGCATCGCCGGCGTCGTCCGCAAGCTGCCGCTGTCCGCCAACCCGCGGGCGAAGATGCAGGGCATCACGGACGGCTTCGTGAAGCTCATCGCGCGCAAGGGCAGCGGCACCGTCATGGGCGGCGTCATCGTCGGGCCGCGCGCGTCCGAGCTGATCTACCCGATCGCGATCGCCGTCGAGCGGCGCCTGACCGTCGACCAGGTGGCGCGCGTGTTCGCCGTCTACCCGTCGTTGACGTCGAGCATCACGGATGCCGCCCGCGCCATGCATATCGTCGACCGCGACGATCCCGGCGAGGACTGACCCGCCCCGGGGGCCCGGCGCTCCGCGCACGCAGCCCGGGGACGCGCCGGCGCTTCGCGCCCCCAGCTCGGACACGCGCAACGGCGCCGCACCCCGGGGGAGTGCGGCGCCGTGACGACGGCGGGCGTCAGCTGATGAGCAGCAGCTGGTGGCCCGCGGAGACGGTGGTGCCGGGTGCCGCGTCGATGCCGGCGATGGTGCCGTCCTTGTGTGCCTGGATCGGCTGCTCCATCTTCATCGCCTCGAGGACGACGACGAGGTCGCCCTTGACGACCTGCTGCCCCTCCTCGACGGCGATCTTGACGACGGTGGCCTGCATCGGCGACTTGACGGCGTCGCCCGTGGCGCCCGCCGCGGGCGAGGCGGCGTGCGAGCGGCGCGACGGGGGCACGGCGGCCGGACGCCCGACCTGCGGGGCGGCGGCGACGATGCGGTCGGGCAGGCTCACCTCGAGGCGCTTGCCGGCGACCTCGACGACGACCGTGTGACGGCCGGGCGCGGCGGCGGGGGCCTCGAGCTCGCCGTCCCACGCGGGGATGTCGTTGACGAACTCGGTCTCGATCCAGCGGGTGTAGACGCCGAAGTCGCCGTCCTCGGCG
>VGAV01000344.1 GCA_016870695.1 Actinomycetota bacterium
TCGCCATCAACGGGCACCACCTCGATCTCGGCATTCCGGAGTCGTCGGTCGGCTGACCGGCATCCGGCGCGTGCTCCCGCGGGGGCGCGCTCCCGCCCCACTTCGTGTGCGGGGCGTGCTCTCGCCCTGTTCGGGGCGTGAAAAATGCAGTGGGGCGGTCGACGACCACCCCACTGCACAAACTGCGCCCCGCACGGGGCGGGGACTTACTCCGCGGCGGCGGGCGGGGCCTCGGCCGCGTCGTCGTCGCCGATCACGTGGCGGGTCACCAGCAACTCCGAGACGCGGCGGCGGTCCACGGCGCTGACCTGCAGCGTCGCGCCCTCGACCTCGACGATGTCGCCCACCCGCGCGAGACGGCCCAGCCGCTCGACGACGAAGCCAGCGACGGTGTCGGAAGCACCGCGGGGGAGGGCGACGCCGGTCGCCTCCTCGAAGTCCTGCAGGTTGAGGCGGCCCTCGACCACGCCGTGCTCGCCCTCGGCGAGCGGCTGCTCGGCGTCGGTGTCGTACTCGTCGAAGATTTCGCCGACGACCTCCTCCACCAGGTCCTCGAGCGTGACGATGCCGTCCGTGCCGCCGTACTCGTCGACGACGACGGCGATGTGACTGCCGTCCGCCCGCATCGACGTCAGCGTGGGAAGCACGCGGGCCGTCGAGGGGATGTACCGGATCGCGCGCATCACCGACGTGATGGGGCTCTGCGGGTCGTCGTACAGGTCGCGGACGTGCACGAACCCGATGACGTCGTCGATCGTCTGCTCGGCCACGGGATAGCGGGAGTACGGAAGGTCGCGGACCTGCTCGATGGCCTCGCCGATGGTGCCGGCGGCATCCAGGGTCACCACCTCCGGACGCGGACGCATGACCTCGCTCACGTGCCGGTCTCTTAGGGAGAGCACGTCGTCGAGGATGCGCCGCTCATCCGCGGGGAGACCCTCGTGGCTGGAGACGATGTCGCGCAGCTCCTCCTCGGTGAGCTCCTCGCCGGTCTTGTTCGGGTCGCCGCCGAGCAGGCGGACGAGGAGGTTCGTCGAGAGGGACAGCAGCCAGATCACGGGCCGCATCAGCGTGGCGAAGCCGTTCAGCACGGGGGCGACGGCGTACGCGAAGGACGCGTTGCGCTGGATCGCCAGACGCTTGGGCACCAGCTCGCCGAGCACGAGCGACAGGTACGCGATGACGAGCGTGAGGGCGATGGTGGCGACGGTGCCCGCGGCTGCCTCCGACAGTCCGAGCGAGACGAACAACGGCGTGACCGACGGCGCGATCGAGGAGGCACCGTACGCCGCCGACGCGAAGCCGGCGACCGTGACGCCGATCTGGACCGCGGACAGGAACGTATTGGGGTTCCGTGCGAGGTCGGCGACCTTCTGCCCACGCTTGCCGCGCGCCGCGAGGCCGTTCACCTGGCTCTCGCGCAGCGTGACGAGGGCCATCTCGGTCGCGGCGAAGACGCCGCCGATCAGGACGAACACGACGACCAGGACGATATTGAGAGCGAGGTCGTTCATCGATTCACCTCCCCCGTTCCGAGAGACGCGCCCGGGGTCACCCGGGCGCTCGTACTATGACCGTCGGAATCGGCAGAAAGGCTCATGTCCCGAGTGTAATGAGCGCCGGCTGAATGGATGCCGCCCGGCCGGGGGCTTGCGCCCGGGACCGCCGCTGTGATCGCGGGCCGGGGCTCAGCCGTCGGTGCGCAGAACCGAGCCGTCGGCAGCGGAGACGTACACGTCGACGTCGTCGCGGAAGCCGACCTCCCACGCCCAGGTGCCGTCCTCGTCGTCCAGCGTGACGTCGTCGATGCCGGCACCCGAGGGGTTCTCGGCCGCGGCGATGCGAATCGCGTCGGCGAGGGTCGTCACGGCGCTGTCGAGCGCGGCGCGGTCCTCGTCGTCGAGGCCGTCGTCGTCGTCACGCGAGGAATCCACGGTCGAGCCGTCGGCGCTGACGCGCACCTCGACCTCGCGGTCGCCCGCGGCGACGTGGACCTCCCACGTTCCGTCGTCCTCCTGGTCGAGCTCGATCGCGCGACCGCCGGCGGAGGATTCGGCGATGGTCGCCGCGGCGACGGCCGTCTCCCACGTCGAGGCGGTGTCGCTGCCGCCGCCCGTGGGGGCCGGCGCGGCGCTGCTCTGGCCTCCGGAGCCCTGGTCGGCGGTGACGGTCACGGTCGGTGCGGCGGCGTCGCTCCCGTTCGAGCACGAGGTCAGCAC
This sequence comes from Actinomycetota bacterium, assembly GCA_016870695.1. GTDB lineage: Bacteria > Actinomycetota > Actinomycetes > Actinomycetales > Microbacteriaceae > Microbacterium. The sequence goes on from VGAV01000344.1 coordinate 2,220, forward strand.
GAGCGCGGAGGCGACGGCGAGCAGGGCGAAGGCGGGGGTGCGGTTCATGCCCCCGAGGGTAACGAGCGGCCCTCTCCGGGACCGCCCGCTTGCGCCCGCGGCATCCCGTGTGCCCGGGATGACGCGACGACCGGGCCTAGCGGAGGGCCGCGCGACCGTCAAGACGTGGGGTCCGGTCAGGTTCGGTGTCGAATATGACGGCCATGAGCGAGATCACCGCACACCACGGACTGCTGACCGACATCAACCTCCACGTGGACGACACCGGCGGCTCGGGCCGTCCCGTCGTCCTCATCCACGGCTGGCCCCTCTCGGGCGAGTCCTGGGCGCACCAGGTCCCCGCCCTCGAAGAGGCCGGCTACCGCGTCGTCACCTACGACCGCCGCGGCTTCGGCCGCAGCGACAAGCCGCGTTCGGGCTACGACTACGACACGTTCGCGGACGACCTCGAGGCCGTCCTGACCTCCCTCGACCTGCGCGACGTCACGCTCGTCGGCTTCTCGATGGGCGGCGGCGAGGTGGCGCGGTACATCTCCCGCAACGGCGCCGCGCGCATCCACAGCGTCGTCTTCGCCTCGGCCGTCCCGCCGTACCTGGCCAAGACCGACGACAACCCGGAGGGCCCCCTCGACGACGCGACCGCGGACGGCATGAAGAGCGGCCTCAAGGACGACGAGAAGGCGTTCTACCACCAGTTCACGACCGACTTCTTCTCGGTCGACGGCGAACTGAAGGTGTCGGAGGCCGACCGCGCCGAGGCCGAGCGCCTCGCCAATCAGGCCGACCACCACGCCGCGCTGAAGTCGATGGAGGCGTTCGCCACGACCGACTTCCGCGAGGACCTGCCCAAGATCACCGTCCCCACCCTCGTCATCCACGGCGACGGCGACGCGACGGTCCCCTTCGAGGGCTCGGGCAAGCGCACGCACGAGGCCATCGCCGGCAGCGAGCTCCACGTCGTCAGCGGCGCCCCGCACGGTGTGAACGTCAGCCACGCCGACGAGTTCAACCGCGTCCTCATCGACTTCCTGCAGCGCTGAGCCGGCGGCATCCCGGGTCCGCCTTCTCTCTCGCCCGCGTTCGCGCGGAGGAGGACCCGGGATGCCACGACGCCCCCGCCACCATGATCGGTGGCGGGGGCGTTCGCGTGTGCGGGCTCAGTCGCGGGGCGTGAGGAGGTCCTGCGGGAGCGCCTCGGTGCCGCCGGTCTGGACCGCGTCGCGGGAGGCCTGACGGTCCGAGCGGCCGGTGCGGGCGGTGCGG
>VGAV01000345.1 GCA_016870695.1 Actinomycetota bacterium
GACTACGCCGGCGGCCACCGAGACGGGCACCACCGACCCCGGAACGACCTCGCCCTCCCCCAGCGACCCCGGCACCACGTCGCCGTCGCCGTCGGACCCGGGCACCACGTCGCCGTCGCCGTCGGACCCGGGCACCACGTCGCCCTCGCCGTCGGACCCGCCCCCGACGACCCCGGCCGAGACGCAGCCGCCGGTCACCGAGGAGCCGCAGCCGGAGCCCCCGGCCGAGACGACGCAGCCGCCGGCCGAGACCTCGACGCCGGACCCGGGCTCCACCGAGCCCGTCGGCTGAGCCGCGCCGCCCGGAACGAGGAAGCACCTCGATGTCGATCTCGACCACGTCGTCCGACCCTGCCATTCCGGACCTCGGCGGCGTCCTGCTGCCGCGCGTCGCCCGCACCCTGATCACCGCCTACGTCGACGCCGCCGACCCCGCGCCCCTCGCGGTGGTCGGAACGGCCGGCGCGGGCAAGTCCCGGGTTCTCCGTCACCTGTTCGCCGCGCTCCGCGCGTCCGGCGCCGCTCCGACCGCGCTCGTCGCCGGGGCCGAGATGGATGCCGCCCCCGGCGGCGTGATCGTCGTGGACGACGCCCATCTCCTCGACGACGGACTGCTCGCCGCTCTCTCCGCGCGTCTGCGCGAGGGGACGGCCACCGTCCTCCTCAGCACCCGCCCCGACCCGGAGTCCCCGGTGCTGCGAGCGCTCCTCGAGGACGTCGAACGTCACCAGCCGCCGGTGCTGCTGGGTCACGTGTCCGCGTCCGACGTGGCGACGTTCGTCGGCGGCACACCGACGCCCGCCTCCCGCGCGTGCATCGACGCGATGCTCGAGATGACGGGCGGCCTGGCCTGGCTGACCGCCGAGGCGCTGGTGCTGCACGGCGACGTCGTGTGCGACGGCCGCTGCGACCACGAGGAGATCTCGCGCTCGCTCTTCGACCTCGTCTCGCACCGCATCGACTCCCTCGACGCGTCCGTGCGCCGACAGGTCGAGGCCCTCTGCCTGGACGAGCGCGGTGCCCTCGAGAACGCCTCCGGACCCGCGTGCGCGGCCGGATACGACGCGGGTCTGCTGCAGCGCGGCGGCCGCACGGTCCCCGTCGTGCGCGACGCCGTGCGCGCCCACCTGACGGCCGAGCGCCTGCTCGAGCTCTACTCCGCACGACTCGTCCAGGATGCCGCCTCCGTGCAGGCGCTCCTCGGCGGCGCGACCGATGCCCGGGTGGCATCCGCCCTGCTCGTCGACGGCGACCGCGAGCTGTCGCGGGACCCCGCCAAGGCGGCGGAGCTGTACCGCGCCGCGGAGACCGCGGGTGCGGACGCCCGCGTGCTGGCGCTCCGACGCTCCCGCGCCGCCTGGGCGCTCGGCGACATCGACGCGGCCGGCGCCTTCGTCGACGTGCTGCTCCGGGGCGCCGACGAGGCCCCCGACGAGGAGGCGCTCGATATGGCGGCCGCCGTGTGGGCCATGCGCGGCGATCTCGACCTCGGCTCCCAGGTCTATCGCGGCGGTCAGCCGCGTACGCCCGAGAGCCGCGCGAAGTGGCTCGTCGCGGCCACGGCCGCCGGCCACCCCGACCCCGCCGCGGAGCCGACCTCGGCCGCGGCCCGCTCCATCCCGACCGCCCACGGCGTCTCGCTCGAGCTGCTGTCCCGCGGCCTGCGCGCCTCTCTCGGGGCCGACGCCCACACGGGCGTCTCGGACCTGGTGCGCGCGAGCGAGATGTACACCGCGTCCGGCAGCGACGCCCCGCTGCCGGAGCTGCCCGCCGTGCTAGCGGCGCTGGTGGCCCTGCACCGCGGCGAGCCGGTCGTCGCGCAGGCGGCGCTCGACGCCGCGATCGCCGGCGAGCAGGGCGGCGCGTGGGCACGACCCCGGCTTCTGCTGTGGCGCGCCTGGGTCGCGGTGCAGCTGGAGCACCCCGCCGAGGCGGAGGCCGCGTTGCAGACCGTCGCGACGAGCGGACGTCCGCTGTCCCCCCGCGACCGCTTCCTCGCCGACGCAGTCGAGCTCGGCTTCACCCGCCGGCACGGACAGCCGTCCGAGCTGGCCCCGGTCTGGCAGCGGGCCCAGGGCTCGCTCCTGCGGGCGCAGATCGACCTGTTCACCTTGGTCGCGCTCGGCGAGTTCGCCGTCTCGGCCGCCCGCCTCGGCGAATTCGCGTCGGTGCGCCCGCAGGTCGCGCAGGCCGAACGCCTGCTGGAGGGTCTCGGTCAGCCGGCGCTCTGGGCGGCTCCGCTGCAGTGGTCCCTGCTGCAGGCGAGCATCCTGCTGGGCAGCCCGGAGGAGCTGACCGTGCACGCCCGCGCGCTGCGCGCCGCCGCCGAGCACTCCGCGCTGGCCGCCCGGCTCGCGCACGCCGGCCGGGTCTGGACGGAGGTCCTGACGGGAGAGGTCGACGTCGACGCGATCGAGGATGCGGCCGCGGGTCTCGCCGCGGCCGGCTTCGCCTGGGACGGCGCGCGTCTGGCCAGCCACGGGGCGAGCAAGTCCTCCGACCGTCGCGTCATCGCGCGTCTCCTCGCTTGCGCCCGTCAGCTCCACCCGCGCGAGCGGGCGGAGACGACCGCGCCGGCCGAGGCACCGGAGGCCGGGCCCGTGATGCTGACGCCCCGCACGACGGAGTACAAGAGCGTGCTCAGCGAGCGCGAGCGCGAGGTGGCCGCCCTTGTGCTGCAGGGCAAGACGTACGCCGAGATCGGCATGACGATCTTCATCTCCCCGCGCACCGCGGAGCACCACATCGCGCGCATCCGCCGTCGCCTGGGCGCCACCTCGCGCTCGGACCTCATGGCGCGGCTGCGCCGCGAGCTGGATGGCGACCCCCGCGGCGGCGCGGCCGACCCCGACCGCCCCCGGAAGCTCGGATGAACGCCACGGCCGGCGACATCCCGGCAACCCCCTATGACCCGTCACGCGCTATGGGGGTTCCCCCCGACGCGGACGCCCACCCCCTCGACCTACGGTCGAACAAGAGAACAACCGTGAGGAGACACCAATGAGCGTCACGCTGGCGACCATGGCAGATGCGTTGATCGAGTTCATTCTGAGCCTGCTCCGCGACCCCGATGCGGCCGCGGAGTTCGACGAGGACCCCGAAGGCACGCTCGCCGCCCGAGGCCTGGACAACGTCTCCTACGCCGACGTGTGCTCGGTGGCCCCGGTCGTCGCCGAGAAGCCCTCGGTCGTGCCGAACCCGCAGCCCGCGGCCCCCGTCCACGTCTCGCCGAAGCCGTCGGACAACCCGGTGATCCGCGAGATCAAGACGATCACCAACCAGCTCTCGTACACCCACATCGACGACCGCGACACGATCGTCGACCAGTCGGTGAACCAGAACATCTGGGCAGACGGCGACGTCACCCAGAACTTCGACAACGATGCGGTCGTGGCCTCGGGCGACGACGCCATCGCCGCCGGCAACGACGTCACCCAGGAGACCACCCTGGACCAGTCGACCGACATCGACGCGGG
>VGAV01000346.1 GCA_016870695.1 Actinomycetota bacterium
GCGGAGGAGGAGACAGCCCGGCTCGTCGCCGATCTCGGCATGGGATACACGGTGTGGCACGACGTCTTCGCCGACCGCGACGGCATCGACCCGGAGCAGAAGGTGGACCACCTCGTGCTCGGCCCGAGCGGGCTCTACTCGATGCTCAGCGAGGACTTCGGCGGCGCCGTCGGGGTCCGCCGCGGAGAGATCTCCGGGCCGAACGTCATCGGCTCCCCGGTCACGCAGCTCGTCTCGCGGACACGGGTCGTCGCACGCGCGGCCGGGGTCCGTTTCAGCGGCGCGCTGGTGGTCCTGCCCGACGACGACATCCACGACGCCGTCACCGAGCTCGGCAAGGTCCGGGGCACGCCCGTGGCCCTGGTCACCCGCAGCGCCCTCACGACGTTGCTGCGCCGGGGGATGACCGGCGCCCGCGAGGTCGGCGGCACCGAGCTGTTCAACATCCGCACCCGGCTGCAGCAGCGCGTCCGGCACGTCTGAGCCGCGTCCCCCCGCCGTCCGCGGCCGTGGGGGAGGCGGCATCCCTTGTTCTCAGCCGGCCAGGCCGAGCTCGTTCCCCGGGATCGACGACAGCAGGCGGCGCGTGTACGGGTCGCGCGGGTTCGTGAAGACCTCTTCGCTGGATGCCGCCTCGACGAGGCGACCGTCCTTCATAACGCACACGTAGTCGCTGATGAGCCGGACCACCGCGAGGTCGTGGGAGATGAAGAGGTAGCTCAATCCGTACTCGCGCTGCAGGTCGCCGAGCAGCGTGAGGATCTGCGCCTGCACCAGCACGTCGAGCGCCGAGACCGGCTCGTCGCACACGATGAGCTCCGGGGAGAGGGCGAGGGCCCGGGCGATCGCGACGCGCTGGCGCTGACCACCGGACAGCTCGGACGGGTAGCGGCGGAGCATGGATGCCGGCAGGGCGACGTCGTCCATCAGCTGGCGCACCCGCTTGGCGCGGTCGGCGCGGGAGCCGCGCTTGTAGAAGTCGAGGGGCTCTTGGACGATCCGCTCGACCGTGAACATCGGGTTGAGGCTCGAGTAGGGGTCCTGGAAGATCGGCTGGACCTTCTGACGGAACTGCCGCAGGGCGTCGCCCTTGAGCGCGGACACGTCCTGGCCGTCGAAGGTCATGGTGCCGCTGGTCGGCTCCACGACCTTCAGGAGCATGCGGGCGGTCGTGGTCTTGCCGGACCCGGACTCGCCGACGATCGCCACGGTCTCGCCGCGCGGGATCGACAGCGACACGTCGTCGACGGCGCGGAAGTCCTCGCCCTTGCCGCGGGTGGGGTACACCTTGGTGAGCCCCGTGATCTCGACGATGTTGTCGCGGGCGGGGGAGACGGATGCCTCGCCCCCGGTGCGGAAGTCCTCCGGGCGCAGGCGCACGGCGGCGACCGAGGGCGCGGCGGCCACGAGCGACTTCGTGTAGGCGTGCTGCGGGTCCTCGAGGATCTGTCGGGCGGGACCCTGCTCGACGACCCGGCCGCGGTGCATGACGACGACCTTCGACGCCCGCTCGGCCGCGAGGCCCAGGTCGTGCGTGATGAGGAGGACGGCGGCGCCGAGCTCCTTCGTTTGCTTGTCGATCTGGTCGAGGATCGTCTGCTGGACCGTCACGTCGAGCGCGCTGGTCGGCTCGTCGGCGATCAGCAGACGGGGACGGCACGCAAGACCGATCGCGATGAGGGCGCGCTGACGCATACCGCCGGAGAACTCGTGCGGGTACTGGGTCGCCCGCTTGGCGGCATCCGGAAGTCCCGCGGCCTCGAGCGCCTCGACGACCTTGTCCTTGACGTCGGACCGCTCGGCCAGGCCGTGCGCGAGCAGCGTCTCGGCGACCTGCGTGCCGATCTTGGCGACCGGGTTGAGGTTCGACATGGGGTCCTGCGGGACGAGGCCGATCTGACGGCCGCGCACCTGGCGCATGCGTGCCTCGCCGAACGTCGTGAGATCCTCGCCGTCGAGCAGGATCTGCCCGCGTGCGACGCGCCCGCCCGAGGCGAGCAGGCCGATGATGGCCATCGCCGTCGTCGACTTGCCGGAGCCGGACTCGCCGACGATCGCGATCGTCTCGCCCGCGTGGATGTCGAGGTTCACGCCGTCCACCGCGCGCACCGGGCCGTCCATCGTGGCGAAGTCGACGGCGAGGTCGCGGACCGACAGGAGGAGGGAGGATGCGGGGGGACCGGCGACGTCGGAGGTCATCCCCCCATCCTGCCCTGCGGCGCGCTCCCGACGCGGACGTCCCGCGCGATCGTCACGCGCCCGTAACGTGCGGCCGGTCGTCGGGGGAGGGGATGCCGCCGGCGGAGGAGGTTTCGCGGGGCGGGGGTCCTCCTTTCCCCACATCTCCTCCCGTCCCCTCGCGGGTAGCGTGAGCGCATGCGCGTGGACCTGAACGCCGACCTCGGCGAGACCGTCGACGGCCGACCCACGGCGGACGACCCGGCGATGTTTGCGCTCGTCTCCAGCGCGAACATCGCCTGCGGCGGCCACGCCGGGGACGCGGCATCCCTGCGTCTCTCCGTGGCGCGCGCCCTCGCGGACGGCGTCGCCGTCGGCGCGCACCCCTCGTACGAGGACCGCGCGAACTTCGGACGCGTCCGCCGCGACCCCCCGCCCGCGGAGCTGCGCGCGAGCGTCGCGGCGCAGCTCGACGCGCTCGTCGCGGCGGGAGGGGACGTCCGCTACGTCAAAGCGCACGGGGCGCTCTATCACGCGGTCATCGACGACGCCGCCCAGGCCGTCGCGGTCACCGGCGCGGTCGCGGACCTCTCCGCGCGCCTGGGCCGCCCCCTGCCCCTGCTCGGACTCCCCGGCCGCATCTCCGACGCCGCCCGCGCCGCCGGCCTGCCCTTCGTGCACGAGGCGTTCCTCGACCGCGGATACCGCCCCGACGGCTCCCTGGTCCCGCGCGGCGAGCCGGACGCGCTCGTGCACGACCCCGCCGTCGTCGCGGCCCGCGCCGTCCGGCTGGTCGCCCACGGCGAGGTCGAGGCCGTCGACGGCACGATCGTCGACGTGGATGCCGCCTCCCTCTGCCTGCACGGCGACACCCCCGCCGCAGTCGAGATGGCCCGTGCCGTCCGCCGCGCCCTCGACATTGCGGGGATCGAGGTGCGCGCGCCGTGGTGACCGCGGCGATCCGCCCGATGGGGGAGCGGGCGCTGCTCGCGGAGGTCGACGACCTCGCCGCCGTCCTCCTGCTCCACGCAGCGCTCGCCGCGGATGTCCCCGCGGGGGTCGAGGACCTCGTGCCCGCCGCCCGGACGGTGCTGATCCGCTTCGACCCGGCCCGCCTGCCCCGCGCCGCCGTCGTCGCCTGGGTGCAGGACGCGGCGTCCTCTCCCGTCCCCGACGTCACGGCGGCCTCACCCGTCGTGGAGGTGGCCGTGCGCTACGACGGCCCCGATCTCGCCGAGACCGCGCAGGTCCTCGGCATCCCTCCGTCCGAGCTCGCCCGCCGGCACGCCGCCGCG
>VGAV01000347.1 GCA_016870695.1 Actinomycetota bacterium
CGATCTACGACACGATGCAGTACGTCTCGCCCCAGATTCAGACGGTCGTGCTCGGACAGGCCGCCTCGGCGGCATCCGTCCTGCTCGCCGCCGGCGCCCCCGGCAAGCGACTGGCCCTGCCGAACGCCCGCATCCTGATCCACCAGCCCGCCATGGGCGAGGCCGGTCACGGGCAGGCGTCCGACATCGAGATCCAGGCGCAGGAGATCCTCCGCATGCGCACCTGGCTCGAGGAGACGATGGCCCGCCACACCGGTCAGGACGTCGCCAAGGTCAATAAGGACATCGACCGCGACAAGATCCTCTCTGCCCAGGAGGCCATGGACTACGGCATCGTCGACCAGGTCCTCACCACGCGCAAGCGCACCCCGGCGGCCCTCACCGCCTGACGCGCCCGCGCCGCCCGACGCCCCGTAGACCCGCCCGGTCTGCGGGGCGTCGTCGTGCGCGGCCCCGTGCCCCCGACGCTGACTTGTCGCAGATGTACATCGCCCGCCCGCCCTGGCGTACATTCGCGGCACGTCAGCGCCCCGTGGAAGAGGGGAGGAGGGATGCCGGCTTCGCCCACGGCGATCATGGACGGGGCGCGGCCGTAAATGCCCGCCGATGTCGCAGGCACGGGTTAGGCTCGGGTAACGCCGGTGACGGACCGGTGTCGAGGGTGAGGACCGGACATGGCACGCATCGGTGAGAGCGCCGACTTGTTCAAGTGCTCCTTCTGCGGCAAGAGCCAGAAGCAGGTGCAGCAGCTCATCGCCGGTCCCGGCGTCTACATCTGCGACGAGTGCGTCGAGCTGTGCAACGAGATCATCGAAGAGCGCATGGCCGAGTCGAGCTCCGGCGAGGTCGCCGAGTTCGACCTGCCCAAGCCGCGCGAGATCTTCTCGTTCCTCGAGGAGTACGTCGTCGGCCAGGAGCCCGCGAAGCGCGCCCTCGCGGTCGCCGTCTACAACCACTACAAGCGCGTGCGCTCGCACGGCACCCTGCAGTCCGCGGAGCAGCGCGCCGAAGAGATCGACATCGCCAAGAGCAACATCCTGTTGCTCGGGCCGACCGGCTGCGGCAAGACCTACCTCGCGCAGACGCTCGCGAAGCGCCTCAACGTGCCGTTCGCCGTCGCGGACGCCACCGCCCTCACCGAGGCCGGCTACGTCGGCGAGGACGTCGAGAACATCCTCCTCAAGCTGCTGCAGGCCGCCGACTTCGACGTGAAGCGCGCCGAGACCGGCATCATCTACATCGACGAGGTCGACAAGATCGCCCGCAAGGCCGAGAACCCGTCGATCACGCGCGACGTGTCCGGTGAGGGCGTCCAGCAGGCCCTGCTGAAGATCCTGGAGGGCACGGTCGCCTCGGTACCGCCGCAGGGCGGACGCAAGCACCCCCACCAGGAGTTCATCCAGATCGACACGACGAACGTCCTGTTCATCGTCGCCGGGGCCTTCGCCGGTCTCGAGGAGATCATCTCGTCGCGCGTCGGCAAGCACGGCGTCGGCTTCGGCGCCCCGCTGCACGACAAGGGCGACGACCTCAACCTCTTCAGCGACGTGCTCCCCGAAGACCTCCACAAGTTCGGGCTCATTCCCGAGTTCATCGGTCGTCTGCCGGTCGTGGCATCCGTCTCGCCCCTCGATCAGGACGCGCTGATGGAGATCCTCACGGCGCCGCGCAACGCGCTCGTCAAGCAGTACCAGCGGATGTTCGAGATCGACGGCGTGCAGCTCGAGTTCGACGAGGACGCCCTACGCGCGATCGCCGACCTCGCCGTCGCCCGTAAGACCGGCGCCCGCGGCCTCCGCGCGATCCTCGAGGACGTGCTCGGCCCCGTCATGTTCGACGTCCCGTCGGCCGACGACGTGGCGAAGGTCATCATCACGCGCGCCGCCGTCGAGGACCGCGCCGCCCCGACGATCGTGCTCGCGCAGAAGCGCCGCACCGCCTGACGCTGACGGAGACCGCGGCGGCAGCCCGCGTCCCGTCGATCGGCGCGCGGGCGCAGCATCGCCTCTGGGCTCTCCTCCGGGGAGACGGGGAACGGCGCGCCACCCGCGCCGCCCCGCCGCCACACCTCAGCCGGTGAGGCCCCGACGCTCGAGGAGCGGCTGGATGTCGGCATCCCGGCCCCGGAAGTCTCGGTACGCCGCCAGCGGATCGGTCGAGCCGCCCACGCCGAGCAGACGCTCACGGAACCGGTCGCCGTTCTCGCGGACCAGTCCGCCGTTCTCGCCGAACCACTCGACGGTGTCCGCGTCGAGCACCTCGCTCCAGATATAGGAGTAGTAGCCGGCGCTGTAGCCGCCCGAGAACACGTGCGCGAAGTACGTCGACGAGTAGCGGGTCGGCACGGCCGCGTTGTCGAGGCCGATGTCGGCGAGGGCGGCCGCCTCGAAGGCGGCGACGTCGATGTCGGCGGAGGCCTCGTCGACCGACAGGCCGTGCCAGGCCTGATCGATCCAGGATGCCGCCAGGTACTCGCTCGTCGCGAAGCCCTGGTTGAACGCCTCCGAGGCGTGCAGCCGCTCGACGACGTCGGCGGGCAGGGGCTCGTCGGTGTCGATGTGACGGGCGTAGTTCCCGAGGATCTCCGGCCAGAAGATCCACATCTCGTTGACCTGGCTGGGGAATTCGACGAAGTCGCGGTGCACGGCGGTCCCGGCGAAGTGCGGGTAGGTGACGGTCGCGAACAGACCGTGCAGCGCGTGCCCGAACTCGTGGAACAGCGTCGTCACCTCATCCAGCGTCAGCAGCGTCGGCTTGCCGCGCGCGGGCTTGGGCACGTTGAGGTTGTTCACCACGACGGGCGCCGTGCCCCGCAGACGCGACTGGGTGACGATGGAGTTCATCCACGCGCCGCCCCGCTTCGTGTCGCGCGTGTACAGGTCGAGGAGGAACAGCCCGAGCTCCGACCCGTCCTCGTTGTGCACCTCGAACACGCGCACCTCGGGGTGGTACCCCTGCAGGTCGTGGCGCTCGGAGATCCGGATGCCGTAGAGCCGCTCCGCCGCGAAGAAGACGCCGTCGCGCAGCACCCGCTCCGCCTCGAACCACGGCCGCAGCGCCGCGCGGTCGAGGTCGTACCGCTCCGCCCGCACCTTCTCGGTGAAGAACGCCCAATCATGCGCCTCGACGGCGAAGGGGTCCTGCTCCGCGTCGACGATGCGCTGAAGCGCCTCCTGCTCCGCGCGGGCGTTGGCCGCCGCGGGTGCGGCGAGTCGACGGAGGAGGTCGTGCACCGCCTGCGGCGTCCCGGCCGTCTGATCGGCGAGGACGGCCGCCGCGTGCGAGGGGTAGCCCAGGAGGGCCGCGCGCTCCGCCCGGAGCCGGACGATCTCGCGCAGCACCTCGCGGTTGTCGAACGCGTTGCCGCGCGAGCCGCGGGCACGGGAGGCCTCGAGCAGTCGCCGACGACTGTCCCTGTTCGTCAGCGAGGCGAGGTAGGGGTGACCGGTGTACAGCGTGAGGGTGACG
>VGAV01000348.1 GCA_016870695.1 Actinomycetota bacterium
CATGTCGTCGTCGTTCAGGCGGTCCCACTTGTTGAACGCCAGCACGAGCGCGCGGCCCGACTCGAGCACGAGGTCGATGATGTTGAGGTCCTGGACGCTGATCGGCTGCGACACGTCGAGCACGACCACGGCGACCTCGGACTTCTCCAGCGCCGTCGAGGTGCGCAGCGAGGCGTAGAAGTCGGCGCCCTGCGACAGGTGCACCCGACGACGGATGCCGGCGGTGTCGACGAGCGTCCAGAGCTTGCCGCCGAGCTCGACGACCTCGTCGACGGGGTCGCGGGTGGTCCCGGCGAGCTCGTTGACGACGACGCGCTCTTCCCCGGCGGCCTTGTTCAGCAGCGAGGACTTGCCGACGTTGGGACGGCCGAGGATGGCCACGCGGCGGGGGCCGCCGATCTCGTACTTCGCCACCGCCGAGACCTCCGGCAGCACCTTCATGATCTCGTCGAGCAGGTCGGCCACGCCGCGGCCGTGGATGGCCGAGACGGGGTGCGGCTCGCCGAGGCCGAGGTTCCACAGGGCCGCGGCCTCGGGCTCCTGACGGGCGTCGTCGACCTTGTTGGCGATGAGGAAGACGGGCTTCTTGCTCTTGCGCAGCAGACGCACGACGTGCTCGTCGGTCGAGGTCGCGCCCACCGTGGCATCCACGACGAACAGCACGATGTCGGCGAGGTCGATCGCGACCTCCGCCTGCGCGGCGACGGAGCGGTCGATGCCGCGGGCGTCGGGCTCCCAGCCGCCGGTGTCCACCAGCGAGAAGCGGCGGTCGAGCCACTCGGCCTTGTAGGTGACGCGGTCGCGGGTGACGCCGGGGGTGTCCTCCACGACGGCCTCGCGGCGGCCGAGGATGCGGTTCACCAGCGCGGACTTGCCGACGTTGGGGCGACCGACGATCGCGACCACCGGCAGGGCGGGCAGGAACTCGATGCCGCCCTCGCCGGACGCGAGCCCGGCGAGCAGCGCGGCGTCGTCCTCGTCGAGGTCGAAGTCCTCGAGGCCGGCGCGCAGCGCCTCCGCCCGCTGCTCGGCGAGCACCTCGTCGAGCTGCTCCATCTTCTCGGCGAGCTGGTCGGGCCCGCCTTCGTATTCGTCTTCAACGCCCATCGCGGGCTCCCATCGTGTTGTCGACGACGTCCAGCACGGCGTCGACGGTCTGTTCGAAATCGAGGTGGGTCGAGTCGACCACCTGCACGCCGGGGGCGGCGGTGAGGAAGTCGACGACCGTGGAGTCGGCCGCGTCCCGCTTGTGCAGGGCGGCGGCGACCTTGGCGGCATCCTGGTCCGTCAGCTCGAGGCTGCGGCGGGCGGCGCGCACCTCGGGCGCCGCGGTCAGCAGGATCCGCACGGGGGCGTCGGGGAACACCACGGTGGTGATGTCGCGTCCCTCGACGACGACCCCCGGAAGACCCGCGGATGCCACGAGCCGGCGGAACATGTCGTTGACGGCGTGCCGCACGGCTCCGACCCGGGCGACGCCGCTGACGGCCTCGGTCACGCGCGGCTCGCGGATGGCCGCGGTCACGTCGGTCCCGCCGACGCGCACCCAGCGGTCGGCCGGGTCGAGCGAGATGGCGTAGTCGAAGTCGCCGAACACCTCCAGGACCGCGGTCGCGTCCGACGTGTCGGTGCCGTGCGACAGCGCGTGCCAGGCGAGGGCCCGGTAGGCGGCGCCGGTGTCGAGGAAGCCGTAGCCCAGGCGACCGGCGGTGGCCTTCGAGATGCTCGACTTGCCGCTCCCGGCGGGGCCGTCGATGGCGACGACGAGGGGGAAGGATGCCACCCCGCCGGCGGCGGGCTTGGTGATCGGCTCGGAGGCGTCAGTCATGGGTGGTGCTCGCAATCCGCCATCCGCGCTGCTGGAGCCCGTCGGTGGCTCGGCGGACGGCGTCGGGGACGACGCTGATCTCGGCCAGGCCGAAGGGAGCCCCCGGCGAGTGCTCGAGACGCAGGTCTTCGACGTTGACGTCGAGGTCGCCGAGCTCGCCGAAGAGGCGGCCGAGCTGTCCGGCGGTGTCGTCGACCATGACGACGAAGGTGTCGAAGCGGCGGTTCTGGCCGTGCTTGCCGGGGAGGCGCTCGACGCCCTCGTTCCCGCGGCGGATGGTGTCGGCGACGGTGCGGCGGGCGCCGGGCACGTCGGGGTCGCGCAGTGCGGCCGCGACGTCGGAGAGGTCCGTCGCGAGCCGGTCGAGCACCTCGACGACCGGGGCGGCGTTCGCGCCGAGGATCTGCACCCACAGCTCGGGGGCGGATGCCGCGATGCGGGTCGTGTCGCGGACGCCCTGCCCCGCCAGGCGCAGCGAGCCGTCGGGTGCGGTGACGAAGCGGCCGGCCAGGAGGCTCGCGACCAGCTGCGGCACGTGCGACATGAGCGCGACGGACTCGTCGTGCTCCTCGGGCGTCATCTCGATGAGCGTCGCACCGAGGTCGAGGGCGAGACCCTCCACGAGCGAGAGGTCGTGCGCGGAGGTCTCCCCGTCGCGGCAGACGACCCAGGGCCGTCCGACGAAGATGTCCGCGCGGGCGGAGATCGCTCCCCCGCGCTCGCGACCGGCCATGGGGTGCGATCCGATGTAGTGGGTGAGGTCGACGCCGCGGGAGCGCAGCGTGCGCAACGGCTCGAGCTTCACGCTCGCGACGTCGGTGACGACGGCATCCGGGAACGCCGCCAGCTCGCGCTGCACCACGTCGGCGGTCACGTCGGGCGGGACGGCCACGACGATGAGGGAGGGCCGGTCGTCGTCGCGCTCGGCGCGGCCGGCGCCGTAGTCGATGGCGAGGCGCAGCTGCGACGGCGAGGTGTCGGCGAGGACGACGTCGACGCCGAGGGCGGTCAACGCGTGACCGATGCTCGCGCCGAGCAGACCGGAGCCGACCACGCGCACGGTGCCGCTCGTCCGGGTCGCCAGAGGCGCCTCCGCGCGCGCGGACGTTCCGTTCGTCTCGGTCATCGGGTCTCCTGCTGCCCATCGCAGCGCCGGGGGCGCCGCACGGCACCCCGGAGGATCATTCGGCCGGATCGGCCGCGGTGCTGTCGTCCTGACGGGACAGCGTAAGGAGGGCGCCGCGTTCTACTGTAGTCAACTCCCGCGCCTTGCCCACCGGGAGAGTTCCCAGGTGCAGCGGGCCGAACTGCCGTCGGACCAGCTCCACGACCGGGTGGCCGACCTCGGCCATCATCCGCCGGACGATGCGGTTCTTGCCCGAGTGCAGGGTCAGCTCGACCAGGCTCTCGCCCCGCGAGGCGTCGAGCAGGCGCGCCTTGTCCGCCGCGATCCGGCCGTCCTCCAGGTCGACGCCCTTGAGGAGGCGCTGAACGGTCTGCGGCAGCATCTGGCCCTCGACCTTGGCGATGTACACCTTGGTCACCCCGAACGAGGGGTGCGCGAGCACGTGCGCGAGGTCGCCGTCGTTGGTCAGCACGAGGAGCCCCGAGGTGTCGGCATCCAATCGTCCGAC
>VGAV01000349.1 GCA_016870695.1 Actinomycetota bacterium
GGGAACACGTCTCCGCGGATGGCCGCGGCCTGCACGCCCCCTCGGCTGGTGCCGAGCACGTGGGCGAGGAGCAGCTCCGCGTCCACCTGCGGGTCGGGCACGCCCGCGGCGGCCAGGCGCGCGACCGCGTCGCGCAGGACGGCGGACGTCGGTGCGGGGAGGGAGGGGGGCGAGACGGAGGCAGACATGACGGGGAGAGCCTAGACCGCCCCTGCCGCACGGGACGTCACACAGGATCCCGGGGCGGACGGCTCGCCTAGGCTGGACGCGACTTCATCGACGGCGAAAGGCGACTCATGCCCGGCATCCACTCCGACATCACCTCCGCGTTCGGCGACACCCCGCTCGTGCGCCTGAACCGCGTCGCGGAGGGCGCCGGGGCGACCATCCTCGCCAAGCTGGAGTTCTACAACCCCGCGTCGAGCGTCAAGGACCGTCTCGGCATCGCGATCGTCGACGCCGCCGAGGCCTCCGGCGAGCTGAAGCCGGGCGGCACCCTCGTGGAGTCCACCAGCGGCAACACCGGCATCGCCCTGGCCATGGTCGGCGCCGCGCGCGGTTACAAGGTGATCCTGACGATGCCGGCGTCGATGTCGAAGGAACGGCGCATCCTGCTCAAGGCCTTCGGCGCGGAGCTCGTGCTGACCGACCCGACCAAAGGCATGTCGCACGCCGTCGAGGAGGCCAAGCGCATCGTCGCCGAGACCCCCGGCGCCGTGTGGGCGCGCCAGTTCGAGAACGAGGCCAACCCGGCCGTCCACCGCCGCACCACGGCCGAGGAGATCCTGCGCGACACCGACGGCAAGGTCGACTACTTCGTCGCCGGCATCGGCACGGGCGGCACCATCACCGGTGTGGGGCAGGTGCTGAAGGAGCGCGTGCCCGGCGTCAAGATCGTCGCCGTCGAGCCCGCCGACTCCCCCGTCCTCACGAAGGGGCACCCGGGGCCGCACAAGATCCAGGGCATCGGCCCGAACTTCGTGCCCGCGATCCTGGACCGCGACATCCTCGACGAGGTCATCGACGTCGAGTTCGACGACGCCATCCGTCTCGCCCGCGAGACCGCGGCCAAGGACGGCATCCTCGTCGGCATGTCCTCGGGCGCGGCCATCTGGGCCGCCCTGGAGGTCGCCCGCCGCCCCGAGGCCGCCGGCAAGACGATCGTCGTCATCATCCCCTCGTACGGCGAGCGGTACCTCTCCACCGCCCTGTACGAGCACCTGCGCGAAGACTGACGTGGGGGTGCTCAGCCGCCTCCGCGAGGACGTCGCGGCGGCCAAGCTCCGCGACCCGGCCGCACGCAGCGGCCTGGAGATCGCCCTGCTGTACCCGGGGCTGCACGCCGTGTGGTGCCATCGCGTCGCCCATCGACTGTGGGGCCGGGGCCTGCGCTTCCCGGCGCGGGCGCTGTCGCAGGCGGCCCGCTGGCTCACCGGGATCGAGATCCACCCCGGGGCCGTCATCGGGCGGCGGTTCTTCATCGACCACGGCATGGGCGTCGTCATCGGCGAGACCGCCGAGGTGGGCGACGACGTCATGCTCTACCACGGCGTCACGCTCGGCGGACGGCAGCGCGAGGGCGGCAAGAGGCACCCGACGCTGCACGACGGCGTGGCCGTCGGGGCGGGTGCGAAGATCCTCGGTCCCGTCACCATCGGGGCGCACACCGCCGTCGGGGCGAACGCCGTGGTGACCGCGGACGCCCCGGCCGACAGCGTCCTGGTCGGCGTCCCGGCCAAGCCGCGCGCCCGCCGCACGGGAGAGGACACCCGGTCGCTGCTGATGGCGCCGGAGTACTCGATCTGATCGCGGGCGCCCGCCCCGCGGCATCCATCGGTCCCTCCCCCCGGCTCTAGGCTCGGGGGATGGACCGCCTCCACGACCTGTCGCTGACCGCCCAGGTCGACGCGCTCGCCGCGGGCGAGCTGGACCCGCGGGAGCTCGCCGAGCACTACCTCGGGCGGATCGCGCGCCTCGCGGACCTGGGGGCGTTCGCCGAGGTGACCCCGGATGCCGCCCGCGCGCGGGCCGACGCGCTCACGCGCACCGCTCCCGCCGGGACGCTGTGGGGCGTGCCGCACGCCGACAAGGACCTCGTCGCGCGCGCCGGGGTCCCGACCCGGTACGGCTCGCGATCCCGCGCGCACCTGGTGCCGACGGCGTCCGATCCCCTCGCCCTCGCCCTCGACGACGCCGGGGTGGTGACGCTCGGCAAGACGAGCACGTCGGAGTTCGGGCTGACCGGGTTCACCGAACCGCTCATCCACGCGCCCGCCCGGGACCCGTGGCGCCTCTCGGCGGGCGCCGGGGGCTCGAGCGGCGGCGCGGCGGTCGCCGTGGCCGCGGGACTCCTCCCGGCCGCGGTGGGGTCCGACGGCGGCGGGTCGATCCGCATCCCCTCCGCCACCGTGGGCGTCGTGGGACTGAAGCCGTCGCGCGGTCGACTGCCGATCGGCTCGGGGTTCGACTCCCCCGACGGCCTGTCGGTGACCGGGCCGATCGCCCGCTCGGCCGAGGACGCCGGGCTGCTGCTGGACGCGCTCGTCGGCCTGGCCCCGTTCCGCTACGCCACGTCCGCCCCGGGATCGGGGCCGTTCGTCGACGCCGCCCGGCGGCCACCGGGAGCGTTGCGCGTGGGGATCACGACCGTGTCGCCGTGGGACGACGACGAGGAAATCCGGCTGGACCCCGCCGCGCGGGCCGCGTTCGACCTCGCCGCAGGATGGCTGAGCGACGTGGGACACGGAGTGAGCGATGCCGGGTGGCATCCCTTCGGCTATCCCGCCCTCTTCCGGGTGCTCTGGCGCGCGAGCGCGGCGCGGATCCCCCTGAGCGAGGACGACATGACGCTCGTCGAGCCGTTGACCGCGTGGCTCGTCCGCGAGGGCCGCTCGCTGTCGGCGCTGGACCTCCTCGGCGGGCTGTCGTCGGCCCGGGCGTTCGAGCGGCGGACCATCGCCGACTTCGCCGCGTTCGACGCGGTGCTGACGCCGGCGCTCGCGCAGACGCCGCAGCCCGTCGGCTCGTACGCCGGGTACGACCCCGAACGGGTGTTCGCGATGCAGGTGGAGTACGCGCCCTACTCGAGCTTCGTCAACGTCGCGGGACTGCCGGCGCTCGTGCTCTCCGTGACGACGGATGCCACCGGGCACCCGGTGTCGGTCCAGCTCGTCGGCCGCCCCGGCGGCGAGGCGACGCTGCTGTCCCTCGCCGCGCAGCTCGAGGACCGTCGCGGTCCGCTCCCCCATCCCCCCGTCTGGGACGCGTGAGCGCAGGCCGCGGGGGCTGAGTACCGCCGCCCTGCAGCAGCAGGTTGTCCCACCCCCAGCGGTGACTTGCCGCAAATGCACGCTTAGCGCACCGCCGCGCGGGCAAATGTGACAAGTCACGGCAGCAGCAGACCCACCGCGGCGCTGACTGGGCGCAAATGCGCGCCCACCAAA
>VGAV01000350.1 GCA_016870695.1 Actinomycetota bacterium
GCGGCGCCTACCTCGAAGTGCTCGGCGACCTCGTCGGCTCGGTCGCCGTGATCGCGGCGGCCGTTCTCATCGTCACGACCGGATGGACCCAGGCGGATGCCATCGCCTCCCTGTTCATCGCCGTCCTCATCGTCCCGCGGGCCATCGGTCTGCTGCGGGAGGTGGTCGTCGTGCTGACCGAGTCGGCGCCGGTCGGGGTCCACGTCGCCGAGATCCGGAAGCATCTTCGCGAGGCGGACGGCGTCGTCGACGTGCACGACGTGCACGTGTGGCAGCTCACGCGCGGAGCCCCCGTCTTCAGCGCGCACGTCATCGTCGAGGACACCGCGCTCACCGACGGCCGCGCCGCGCGCATCCTCGGCTCGCTCCAGGAATGCCTCGCCGACCACTTCGACGTCGCCCACTCCACCTTCCAGCTCGAACCCGCCGGACACGTCGAGCACGACACCCACCACGCCTGACCCGCGCCGGTTTGCGACGTCCGCGCGCTTTTGCAGGACCGGTGGGGCCGGTGGCGTCTGCTGTGGTGCGTGGGGCAGTGGATGCCGCCCCCGCCCTGCAGAACGCCACGGCCACGCCTGCCACGCGGCCCGCACCCACGCCGTCCACGCGTCTGCAGGACCGCCGGGGCGGGTAGTGGCTGCTGTGGCGCAGGGGGCAGTGGATGCCGCCTCCGTCCTGCAGAACCCCAGGGCGCTCGCCCCCGCGCGCCCCGCACTCACACGACGGTCCGCCCGATGGCATCCCGTCCCTCAGTCCTCGCGGACGACCTCGGCGGGGCTCTTGTCCGGACGCAGGCCCCGCCACCGCGCTTGACGCAGGATGCCGCCCGGCGTGAACTCCGCGAATTCCACCTCGCCCACCAGCTCGGGTCGCACCCACAGCGCGTCACGGGCGTCGGCGGACGGCACCCCGACGAACGGATCGGCGTCGGCGCGCAGGGGGTCGAGCAGCGCCGTCAGCGTCGACAGGGTCTTCTCGCCGAAGCCGGAGCCGACCCGACCGGCGTACTGCAGTCCGTCCGCGGTCGGCACGCCGACGAGCAGCGATCCGATGGTGCCACTGCGCCCGCCTTTGCCGGGACGGATGCCGCCGATCACGACCTCCTGCGTTCGGGAGTGCTTGACCTTCAGCCAGGACTCCGACCGCTCGCCGCGTCGATACCCCGAACGCGGGTCCTTCACGACGACGCCCTCGAGTCCGAAACGCGCGCTGGCGCCGACGGCGCCGTCGACATCGTCGAACACCGGGGGGATGACGACCGGCGGGGTGGCATCCAGGTCCTCCAGGATCGCGCGCCGGTCGGACAGCGGCACGGCCGCGAGGTCGCGGTCGCCGACGGCCAGCACGTCGAAGAGGTACAGCCGAACCGGCGTGCGCTGCGCCTCGCGGGAGATCTCGCGCGGTTGGACGAGGTTCATTCGCTTCTGTAGCAGCGGGAAGCTCGGTCGGCCGCGGTCGTCGAGGGCGACGATCTCACCGTCCAGCACGAGCGGGTTCGGGCCGAGGCCGAGGTCGACGCCCGTGAGCTCGGGGTACGTCGCCGTTAAATCGTTCGCGTTCCGCGAGCGCAGGTGCAGCCGCTGTCCGTCCCACACACCGATGCCGCGGATCCCGTCCCACTTCATCTCGACCCACGCACGGCCCCACCGCTCGGCCGCGGCCCGGGCAACCCCGGCGGTCGAGCGCGTCGCGAGCATCGGCCTCAGCTCCGCCATGGCGGGCATCGGGATACGGGATGCCGCCCCCTCCGGGCTCCGCGACGGCTCCTCCCCAGCGCCGTTCTGCCCCGCAACATCCCCCGCGCCCGCTGCGGAGGACGTCGGCGCGGCATCCCCCGCGCCAGGGGGCGTCGGCGCGGCATCCCCCGCGCCAGGGGCCGTCGGCGCGGCAGGGGCGGAGAGGTCGGCGGTCGCCCGTCCGTTGAGGGCGGCCGCGTGCCGGGCGGCATCCCTCCCTCGCCCGGAATGGTCGAGCGGGACGACCTCGGCGCCGGCGGGCTGCGGGTCGCCGTGCGCGTCGGTCTTCATGCGGTGCAGGAGCCATTGCGACTTCTCGCCGCTGCCCTCGGTCCGGATGAGGGCGAGACGGACACGGCCGACCGGCCCGTCCGGCGCTCCCTCGAGCGTGAAGATGACCTCGTCGTCGCGCCACTTCTCGAGCTCGTAGCGGCCGGTGTCCCAGACGGTCATGATGCCGGCGCCGTACTCCCCGTGAGGGATCTCTCCGGCGAAGTCGAGGTACTGCATCGGGTGGTCCTCGGTCATGATCGCGAGGCTGTTCTTGCCGGTGGTGGGCGGGACGCCCTTGGGGACGGCCCAGCTCACGAGGACGCCGTCGCGTTCGAGGCGGAGGTCCCAGTGCAGCCGCGTCGCATGATGCTCCTGGATGACGAAGCGGGGAAGCCCCTCCGCCGAAGCCTCGCCGTGCGGGACATCGGGAACGGGTTCGGGAGTGCGCCCCGCGGTGCGCTTGGAGATGTACGCCCGGAGGGGCCCGTCCGTCTCGATCGTGGCGAGCGGGTCGCCGAGGTCGTCGATGCGGTCAACGACCTCGTCGAACAGCAGGTGCCGGAGTGCGGGGTCGTCGAGCTCCGCCCAGGTGCGCGGGGCGGCCACCGTCGGGTGGGACCGTCCTCGCAGGGAGTACGGCGCGATGGTGGTCTTCGATCCGTTGTTCTGGCTCCAGTCGATGAAGACCTTGCCGGGCCGGAGCGACTTGGACATCTGACTGACGACGAGATCGCCGTGATCGGCCTCGATCGCGCGGGCCAGCTCCTTCGCCACGGCGCTGACGGCGTCGCTGGACTGCCGGCCGTCGAGGGGGGCGTAGAGGTGGATGCCCTTGCTCCCGCTGGTGACGGGCATCGGGTCCAGTCCAATGTCCTGCAAAATCGCGCGCGCCCAGCGGGCGACCTCGGCGCACTCGACCAGCCCCACGCCGGGGCCGGGAT
The DNA here is from genome assembly GCA_016870695.1 of Actinomycetota bacterium. Classification (GTDB taxonomy): domain Bacteria; phylum Actinomycetota; class Actinomycetes; order Actinomycetales; family Microbacteriaceae; genus Microbacterium. The sequence continues at coordinate 2,954 of VGAV01000350.1, forward strand.
CGAGGTCGAGCACGATGCGGTCGGGGTTCTGCCGCTCGCCGTCGGGGGAGAAGCGCCACTGCGGCACGTGCAGCTCGAGGCTCGCGACCTGGGCGAGATAGACGAGCGTGGGCAGGTCGTCCACGAGGGGGTAGTCCTTCGCCCCCGAGGAGTGGTCGATGGGGAAGCGGCGGATCCACGCCGGCGCCCCCGGCTCGAGCGCCTTCGCGAAGAACGCCTCGACGGGGACGTCGTCCGTCCCGACGCCGTCCGGCCAGCGCTTGCGGGTCAGCGGGCGACCGCGCACGTGGGGGAGCAGGACAGGCGCGACCCGCGAGTAGTAGTCGATCACCTCGCCCTTGGTGGTGCCCGTCTCGGGGTAGAGCACCTTGTCCAGGTTGGACACCCGAAGCCGACGGCCGTCGATCCGCACCGTCTGCTCCGCCATCGCCCCAGCGTAGAGCGATGGGGCGGAGGGATGCCGAGGGGGTTGCGGCCGCGCGTCTC
>VGAV01000351.1 GCA_016870695.1 Actinomycetota bacterium
CGCGTCCCGCTCGTAGCCGGACGGGCAGTACAGCGCGAAGTGCTCGTCGAAGTCGCCCTCGAGGCTGAGCCGCTGATCCCGGCCGAAGCTCAGCGGCAGGTTCGAGCCGAACAGGCCGTTGTTGCCGGTGGCATCCAGGACGATGTGCGGCAACGGGACGTCGAGGCGGATCGCGACGTACCCCCAGCGATGCGTCTGGCGGTTCTTGCCCGACCCGGTCGTGTACCGGTAGTTCGCGATCTCGACGAAGCGCGGGTTCTCCCCGCGGATCAGATCGGATGCCGTCCGCGAGCTGCCCCGTCCGAAGATGAGCCCGGGCAGGGCCGGGGCCGGCTGCCGGGGCAGCCACCGCATCCCGTTTGCCCGGGCGAAGCGCGCGAGCCGGAACCGGCGCTCGGCGGCACCGCCCAGGCCGCGGGTGATGCCCCAGACCGCCAGGGCGACGATCCCCCCGAAGATCACGAGCGGCACGACGCCCGCGACGATCGCCGAGGGCCCGCCCGGGTCGAGGATCGTCGCGAAGACGGCCACCAGGATCGGTCCGAGCGCCAGGAGGAACACCAGGCCGACGACGCACAGGATGACGATGCCGAGGACCGGGGAGCCGAGATGGCCCTCCCGGCGCAGCTGCGCCGTGTACGCCTTCACCTCCGCGCGGGTGACGGGCGCGGTCAGCGGGGTCGAGTCGAACGGAACCGATCGCGTCATGCGTCGACGTTAGCGGCGGGGCCCGTCCGGACGCAGGTGTCGCGCGGGCCGTCGCGGGTCCGGCCAACGGGCGTCGCACCGATGATTCCGCTGGACCGGTGGCATCCGGTAGACTGTCCAGGTTGTCTGGCTACGCCCATGCGCGGATAAGACCGAGACGACGTGCACCACACCCTCCTGCTGCCGGGAAATGCCCGTCAGCCGTTCTAGTCCGAAGGAGGTGGGTTAGTGACGCACCAGTACGAACTCATGGTCATCTTCGATCCCGAGGTCGACGAGCGCCAGGTCGCTCCGAAGCTCGACGGTTTCCTCAAGGTCATCACGGCCGATGGAGGATCCATCGACAAGATCGACATCTGGGGCCGCCGCCGTCTGGCCTACGAGATCCGCAAGAAGAACGAGGGCATCTACGCCGTCGTCAACTTCGTCGCGAGCAGCGAGGCCACGAACGAGCTCGACCGTCAGCTGAAGCTGAACGAGCAGATCATGCGCACCAAGGTCCTGCGCGCCGAAGAGGCGATCGCCCAGGTCGCCGCCGAGGCCAAGCGCTCCGAGGAGAAGGCCGCTCGCAAGGCCGCCGCTCCCCGCAAGGTCGAGTCCGCCGAGAAGGCTGCGAAGTAACGACGATGGCCGGCGAAACCGTCATCACCGTCGTGGGGAACCTCACCGCTGACCCGGAGCTGCGTTACACGCAGAACGGGCTGCCGGTGGCGAACTTCACCATCGCGTCGACCCCCCGCACGTTCGACCGTCAGGCGAACGAGTGGAAGGACGGCGAGGCGCTCTTCCTGCGCGCCTCGGTGTGGCGCGAATTCGCCGAGCACGTCGCCGGTTCGCTGACGAAGGGCAGCCGTGTCATCGCGACCGGTCGCCTCAAGCAGCGTTCGTACCAGGACCGCGAGGGCAACAACCGCACCTCCATCGAACTCGAAGTCGATGAGATCGGCCCCTCGCTCCGCTACGCGACCGCCCAGGTCACCCGTGCCGCCTCCGGCGGTGGCGGTGGCGGCGGCGGTCAGCGCCCGCAGGTGCAGCAGTCCACCGACGAGCCGTGGTCGACCCCCGGCTCGAACAACGGTGGAAACAGCGGCGCCGACGCGTGGAGCACTCCTGGCTCCTACGGAGACGACACCCCGTTCTGATCTTCGCTGCGCCTCCCGGCGCGACGACCCCCGAAATTCCGGAGCCCCTCCCCCGGTCCGCGTGACCGGCTCGGCCTCCGAACCACACGAAAGAAGGAAGCATGGCTGGAAAGGCCACTGGCGACCGCCGCAAGCCGCGGAAGGGCGCGAAGAACGCCGCCCCCGCGAAGGCGATCCGCGTCGGCGTCATCGACTACAAGGACGTCGCCACCCTCCGCAAGTTCATCTCGGAGCGCGGCAAGATCCGCGCCCGTCGTATCACCGGTGTCTCCGTGCAGGAGCAGCGCCTGATCGCCCGCGCCATCAAGAACGCGCGCGAGATGGCTCTCCTGCCCTACGCCGGCGCCGGCCGCTAAGGAGCACCCGATGGCAAAGCTGATTCTCACGAATGAGGTCACCGGGCTCGGTAGCGCCGGTGACGTGGTCGAGGTCAAGAACGGGTTCGCCCGCAACTACCTCATCCCCCAGGGCTTCGCTGTGGCCTGGACCCGCGGTGGCGAGAAGCAGGTCGCGTCGATCCGCGCTGCTCGCGAGTCCCGTGCGATCCACGACCACGAGGACGCCGTGGCGCTGAAGAACACCCTCGAGTCCAACACCGTCAAGCTGGCGGTCAAGGCTGGTGCCGAGGGTCGTCTGTTCGGTTCGGTCAAGACCGGCGACGTCGCAGACGCCGTCAAGGCCGCCGGTCTGGGCGACCTCGACAAGCGCAAGATTCAGATCACCTCGACGATCAAGTCGGTGGGCGAGCACGAGGCGACCGTTCGCCTCCGTGACGACGTCACCGCCGTGATCACCCTCCAGGTGGTCGCCGCGAAGTAATTCGCGACACCTCTCCGGCCCCGTCCTGCTTCGGCAGGGCGGGGCCGTTCTCGTTGTGGGTGGAGTCGGTGCGTGTGGCGGCGTTCGGTTCGGGCTTCGGGGCGTGGTTTGTGCACGGGGACGGTCACATCGTGCGCCCCCATGCACGAAATGCGCCCCAGACGGCGGCAGTGGCGGGACGGTGGGCCGCTGCGGCGTGCTGCGTGCCGCGCTCCGGAGATCCGACGCGGCTCCTACTGGATGCGGTGGTGTTCCGGGCTGTCGGGTGCAGTTTCTCCGGAGCCCGGCACGGGGGCCGACTCTGGCGTGTCCCACTTTGTGCAGGCTGAGGCACCTGAATCTGCACAAAGTGGGACACGCACCTTCGTGAGGGGGCAAGGAGGACACCGGATGCCACGGCGGTGAGGGCCGTGGCATCCGGTGTCCGGGTGGTGACGGGTCAGGCCGTCCGGCGACGACGCAGCATCAGGGCCAGGCCCAGAGCCGCGAGCGCCAGGGCGAGGAGCCCGATGCCGAGGGCCGTCGAGGCGTCCGTGCCGGTGGCGGCCAGCGAGCGGCTGCCGGCGGCGGTCACCGTCGAGCGTTCGGCGGTGACGAACGCCGTCGCGGTCGACCCGGCGGGGGAGCCAACGATGGGCGTTGCCGACGATCCCGGGGTGCCCGGGGTGCCGGACGTCCCGGGGGTTCCGGGGGTGCCCGGGGTTCCGGGGGTGCCCGGCGTTCCGGGGGTGCCCGGCGTTCCGGGGGTGCCGGGG
>VGAV01000352.1 GCA_016870695.1 Actinomycetota bacterium
CGCGCGCTCGCGGCGGGCATACGTGGAGGCGGTGGAGGAGCGCGCGCGGCGCGCCGAGCAGACGCGCGAGGCCGAGGCCCGTCGCCGTGTGACCGAGGAGCGGCTGCGCATCGCGCGCGACCTGCACGACGCGGTGGCGCACCGCATCTCGGTGATCAGCCTCAACGCCGGCGTCGCGTCGTCGTCGCTCGAGACCCGTCCGGAACGGGCGCGGGAGGCCCTCGCGACGATCCGCACCACCTCGCGCGACGTGCTGGGCGAGATCGGGGCGATGCTGAGCGTCCTCCGCGCGCCGGAGGACGCCGCGCCGCAGGAGCAGCCCGGACTGGCCCGCGTGGCCGAGGTGGTCGAATCCGTGCGGGTGGCGGGGTGGGAGGTGGCCGTGCGCGACGAGGTCGGTCCGGATGCCGACGCGGCCGGCATCCCGATGGGGACGGGCATCGTGGCGTACCGGGTCGTGCAGGAGGGGCTGACGAACGCGATGAAGCACGGCACCACCCGCCGTGCCCACCTGCTGATCCGCCGCGACGGCGAGGCGCTGGAGATCGTCGTGACGAACCCGCTCGACCGGCTGCCCGTGTCCGACCCGCCGCCGACCTCCGGCTTCGGACTGATTGGCCTCCGCGAGCGCGTCGAGGCCGTGCGCGGCGAGCTCGAGGCCGGTCTCGCTCCCGGGGGTTTCCGCCTCGCCGCCCGCCTTCCCCTTCCCGCCCCCGCCGCATCGGAGACCTCCTCGTGACCACCGTGATCGTCGTCGACGACCAGCCGCTCATCCGCTCCGCCGTCCGCGACCTGCTGGACGCCGCCGACGGCGTGTCCGTCGTCGGCGACGCGGCCGACGGGGAGGCCGCGGTCGAGCTGGCCCGGCGGCTGCGGCCCGACGTCGTCGTGTGCGACATCCGGATGCCACGGATGGACGGCATCGACGCGACGGCGGCGATCTGCGCCGATCCTGACCTCGCGGAGACGCGGGTGCTCATCCTCACCACCTTCGAGGAGGACGAGTACGTCGTCGCGGCGCTGCGGGCCGGGGCGAGCGGGTTCATCGGCAAGGGCGCGGAGCCCGACGAGATCGTTCGCGCCGTGCTCGCCGTGCAGGACGGGGGAGCGCTGCTCTCGCCGACCGCGACGCGAGCGCTCATCGAGACGTACGTCCGGTCCGCGCCGACAGCTCGGACGACGACGACGGCCGCGCTCGACGCGCTCACCGACCGTGAGCGCGAGGTGCTGCTGCTCGTCGCTCGGGGATGGTCGAACGACGAGATCGCCGCTCAGCTGTTCATCTCCCCGCACACGGCGAAGTCGCACGTGAAGAACACGATGGTCAAGCTCGGCGCGCACGACCGCGCGCAGCTGGTGATCGCCGCCTATGAGAGCGGGCTGCTGCATGCCGGCCGCTGAGGGGCGCCTCCGTCGTGACCTGCGCGGAACTCCCGGCGGTGTCCTGCGAGCGCGGACGGCGAGACGATGACCACGCCCACCCTGCGGATCGACGGATTACGGATCGGCGGCATCCCGTCGCTCTACGGCGAGCTGAACCGCGTCTTCATGCCGGACGAGGACTGGACGCTGGGGGAGAGCCTCGACGCCCTCGACGACCTGCTGTACGGCGGGTTCGGGGTGCTCGACGGCGCCGCGCCGGTGCGGGTGGTCTGGGCAGACCATGCGGTCTCGGCGGAGGCGCTCGGAGTCGCGGCGACCCGCGCGTGGTACGCGGCGAAGCTCGCGCGCCCCGACGTATACGCGGCCGGTCCCGCCCGGCGGGCTCTCGACGCCCTGGACGCGGGGACCGGCGCGACGTACTTCGCGCTGGTCCGAGAGGTGTTCGCCGGTCATCCGAACATCACGCTCGTCTTGGAGTGAGGGGCGGCGGAGCGGTGGTACGACCCTTCACGGGTCAGGTCAAACGATGCCCCCTCCCTTGACCCGGATCAGCCTCCGTCCTGCGGAGATCCCGGCGACACGCCGCACCCGCACGGCCGATCCCCGGCGTGTCGCTCGCGAACTCCGCAGGGCGGCACATGGCACCCCTGACCGGGTGCTCCGTGCCTGCACCGTCCGGTCGTGGCGAGCAGGTGGCGGTGACCAGAGCCCGGGGTTCGGCCGCGACGAGCGGACACAGCGTGTGGGACGATCAGGGACTGTTTCGTCGTCATGCTGTCTTCCGACATGCCTGAGGAAGAAGAGCTGGACGGCCAGACGGGCTCCTCGACGTCCGGGTCGATCTACAGTGCATGTCGGATAGCGGATTTCCCCGCCACGATCACAATCCCGGTAGACAGCTCAGTCCCGCCGGAGCTACGGACGCGATTCCCCGGAGGTGCACTGCAGTTCGTCAAGGACGGGGAGCGCATCGCTGTGTTGCTCGCTGAGGCCGAACGATGACTGCCGGACACGCATCCGGCCGCAGGCCCTAGTCGGTCGGCTTCTCGACGCCGCGGGTGCGGATCTCTTCGAGGTCGAGACCGGCGAGGATCTTGCGCGCGACGAGGTCGTCGATGGTGCCCTCCCGGCGCAGCCGCAGCAGCACCTCGCGCTTGCGGTCGAGGATCGCCAGGCGCAGCCGCTGCGCCTCCTGGTGGCGGGTAAGCGGCGACCGCTGGGTGAGGTCGATGTCGTCGCTGACCGCGATCATCTCCAACGGTCCCGCGGTGCGCCGGCCGTCCTCCGAACCGGTGCCCGGCGGGACGGGGCCCATCGCGGAGGGGGAGTCGGCGGCATCCATCATCTGGTCCAGCTCGGCCATCTCGCGCTCCTCCGCGGCCCGGACGCGCGCGACGGCGCGGGCGTTCGCCAGCTCGAGCTGCTCGTAGCCTTCGCGGCGGGCGCGGTCGCGCACCCGGTCGCTGATGCCGTGCTCGACGGCGAGGTCGTCCAGCGCCGCGAGGGCCGCGCCCGAGATGGCGCGCTGGGCCAGCTCGTACTCCTCGATCGCCGCGTCGTCGGACGGCAGCTTCGCCCACCGGATCACCACGGGGAGCAGCGGCCCCTGCACGAGGAGGGTGAGCACGATCACGCCGGCCGTGACGAACACGATCGCGTCGCGCCCCGGCACGGGCGAGCCGTCGGCCATCGTGGTGGGAACGGACAGCGCGATGGCGAGCGAGACGGCGCCGCGGAAGCCCGCAACCGTGCTCACCACCCGGGAGCGGTGCCGCAGCGACCGATCCGTCCCGGCCGGCGGCCGCGAGAACGGCGAGAACAGCCACTGGAACAGGTAGCGCACCACGAACAGCGCCACCCAGGCCGCCACCGTCACGAGCAGCAGGATGCCGATCTCGGAGCCGGAGATCTCGTGCGCGACGAGCTGCACCTCGAGCCCGATCAGCACGAAGAGGGCGCCGTTCAGCAGGAACACCCCGAACGGCCACGTCGCGTCGGCGGCGCGACGGGACACCGCCGTGGTGATG
>VGAV01000353.1 GCA_016870695.1 Actinomycetota bacterium
CGCGTCCGGTGGCGCATCCAGCACGACCGGCCCAACGACTTCCTGCACCGCTTCGACGAGGAGCGGCAGACCGATCTGTCGTACACGACGTTCGGATGGCGGCAGCCGGCGGTCGGGCCGAGCGACGAGGTCCGCGCCATCTACGACGAGGTCATCGAGAGGTACACGGGACGATGAGCGCAACGGCATCCATCGACGAGGTCCGCAGCCCGGACCGCCCGCGCCTGCGCGACCGCCTGCGTCCCGGGGCGCTGTGGCAGGGATTGCAGGGCTGGCTCACGGAGCGGAAGCACTCGACCATCGGGTTCTCGATCCTGCGGATCCTCTTCGCGATCGCGATGCTCATCGTGCTCGTGCCCAGCTACGCCGACCGCCACTACCTCTGGGGCGCCGGGGCGTGGTGGGTCGAGCCCGAGGCGAGCCGCCGCGGCTGGTGGGAACCGTTGCGCCTGCTGTTCCCGAAGGACAACGCGATCGTCTTCGACGTGTCGTTCCACGTGCTGCTCGCGCTCGCGGTGCTGTTCCTCGTGGGGTTCCAGACGCGGTTCGTCACGCCGGTCCTGCTGGTGTTCTGGGTCGGGCTCTCGACCAACACCACGCTGCTCGGCAACGGCGGCGACACGCTCATGCGCATCGTCCTGCTGTTCGTCGTCTTCGCCGACCTGAGCCGCCACTTCTCGATCGACGCCTGGCTGCGGCGCCGAGGGGGCGGCATCCCGACCCTGGCCTCCGCGCGCAGAGGGCGGTTCCGGATGCCGCGACGCGTGCCGCCGTGGTTCGGGGCGTGGCTGCACAACACGGTGCTGATCCTCTGCGTGTTCCAGATCCTGCTCGTGTACTTCGTGTCGAGCGTGCTGAAGTTCCAGGGCGAGGAGTGGCTGAACGGGACGGCGATCTACTACGCCCTCAGCATCGACCAGTTCCACGTGATCCCCACGCTCAGCGAGCTCGCCTGGCAGTCGGCGCCCGTCGTCGCGCTGGCGACCTGGGCCGCGTTGTGGGTGCAGATGCTGTTCCCCGTCCTGATCCTGTGGAAGCCGACGCGGTACATCGCCGTGCTGCTCATCACCGGCATGCACCTCGGCATCGCGATCCTGCTCGGACTGTGGCCGTTCTCGCTGGCGATGATCGCGCTCGACCTGCTGCTCGTGCGCGACGGGTCCTGGCGGCGGCTGGCCGGCCGTGTCGACCGGGTGCGTCGGGGGTTGCTCAGCCCCGCCCCGTAGACTCTCTGCTCATGTGCGGAATCATCGGTTACGTGGGTCCCCGGCAGAGCCAGGACATCCTTCTGTCGGGTCTGGCGCGCCTGGAGTACCGCGGCTACGACTCGGCGGGCATCGCCGTGATCGACGGCGAGGGCGACCTGGGCATGCGCAAGCGCGCGGGCAAGCTCAAGGTGCTGCGCGACGACCTGGAGTCGACGCCGCTCGGCGACGGGACGACCGGCATCGGTCACACCCGCTGGGCCACCCACGGCGGTCCGACCGACGCGAACGCCCACCCGCACCTCGCCGACGACGACAAGCTCGCCGTCATCCACAACGGCATCATCGAGAACTTCGCCGAGCTGAAGAGCGAACTCGTGGGCGAGGGCGTCGCCTTCCGCAGCGAGACCGACACCGAGGTGGCGGCCCTCATGATCGGCCGGGAGTACGCCCGTCGGGGCGACCTCGTCGCGGCGTTCCGCGCGGTGGTGTCGCGTCTGGAAGGGGCGTACACGCTCCTCGCGATGCACAAGGACCACCCCGGCCTCGTCGTCGGCGCCCGCCGCAACTCGCCGCTCGTGATCGGCCTGGGCGAGGGCGAGAACTTCCTCGGCTCCGACGTCGCCGCGTTCGTCGAGCACACCCGCAACGCCCTCGCGATCGGCCAGGACGAGATCGTCGCCATCACCCCGTCGGGCGTCGAGGTCACCGACTTCGACGGCGCGCCCGTCGAGGTCGAGCCGTTCGAGGTCACCTGGGACGCATCCGCCGCGGAGAAGGGCGGCTGGTCGTCGTTCATGGCCAAGGAGGTCTCGGAGGAGCCCGAGGCCGTCGCCAACACGCTGCGCGGCCGCATCCACGAGGGGCGCGTCGAGATCCCCGAGCTCGATGGCATGGACGAGTTCCTCGCCGACATCGACCGCATCCTCGTCATCGCCTGCGGCACCGCCGCCTACGCCGGCATGGTCGGCAAGTACGCGCTCGAGACGTGGACCCGCGTCCCCGTCGACGTCGAGCTGGCCCACGAGTTCCGGTACCGCGACCCGGTGCTGTCCGAGCGCACGCTCGTCGTCTCCATCAGCCAGTCCGGCGAGACCATGGACACCCTGATGGCCGTCAAGTACGCCCGTTCGCGCGGCGCGAAGACGCTGTCGATCTGCAACACGCAGGGCGCGACGATCCCGCGCGAGTCCGACGCGATCGTCTACACGCACGCCGGACCCGAGGTCGCGGTCGCGTCGACGAAGGCCTTCGTCGCGCAGATCACGGCGCTGTACCTGCTGGCGCTGCACGTGGGCCGGGTGCGCGGCGCCATCGACGTCTCCACCGCCGCGGACGCCGTGGACGAGCTGGAGGCCGTGCCCGGCAAGATCGCGCAGGTGCTCCAGGACGAGCAGGAGCGCATCTCGCAGCTGGCGCACTGGATGGCCGACACCCGCTCGGTGCTCTTCCTCGGTCGTCACGTGGGCTATCCCGTCGCGCTCGAGGGCGCGCTGAAGCTCAAGGAGCTGGCGTACATCCACGCCGAGGGCTTCGCCGCCGGCGAACTCAAGCACGGACCGATCGCGCTCATCGAGCCCGGCCAGCCGGTGTTCGTCGTCGTCCCCAGCCCCCGCGGCTCCGGCGAGATGCACAAGAAGGTCGTCTCGAACATCGAGGAGATCCGCGCCCGCGGCGCCCGCGTCATCGCCATCGCCGAAGAAGGCGACGCCGCCGTGCTCCCCGCCGCGGACGAGGTGCTGCGCATCCCGCTCGCCGCACCGCTCTTCGAGCCGCTGCTCGCCGTCGTCCCGCTGCACATCTTCGCGATGGGCCTGGCCGAGGCCAAGGGCCTCGACGTGGACCAGCCGCGCAACCTGGCCAAGTCGGTGACGGTGGAGTAACTCCGCCTTCTCTGGGGGCCGGATGCCATGGCATCCGGCCCCTTTTTCGTGCGGTCATTACGGAATGCTGTCGCGTAACTCCTGAAAATTCGGGAGGGGCGTCGGCGGGTGCGGGGCGCAGGTGCGCCGTGGCGGGTCGCGCAACTCCGGACTTCTGCGGGGCTGGGTGGCCGGAGCCCGGGCCGGGAGGGGGCGGGCGCGCCGGGAGGCGCCGGAACTCCGGAGTTCGGCGGGAGGGCGGCGGGAGGCCGGCCGTGGGGCAGCGGCCGCAGCGCGCGCGAGGAGGCGCCGGAACTCAGGAGTTCG
>VGAV01000354.1 GCA_016870695.1 Actinomycetota bacterium
GTTGAAGGCCCGCGCGCCGATCTTGACGTCCTTCGCCCAGCCGGGTACGAGGCCCCAACGGGCCACCTCGAGGCGGCGCGTCGGCGGCTCGGTCTTCACCGAGTCCAGGACGATCGCGACCGGGGAGGTCGGTGCGATGTTGTACGAGGGCGGGGGGAGCTCATCGGCCTCGACGTCGACGCGCAGCACGCCCACGAGCTCGGACCCGACGTTGGCCACCACGAATCGACCGCACATGCCTCCACCGTACGCGCCGGCTCCGACATCGCGGCGCAGGCAGCGTCATCGCGGCGCAGGCGTCGACGCCGCCGGTCCGGCGTTGCGAGGGACGACCCGCCCCTCACCGGTCCGGCGCCGCGGCGGCGGCATCGACCCCGCCGGTCAGGCGTCGCTGCGGATGACCCCGACGTCCTCGAGGCGCTCCAGCAGGCCGGCGCCGTCGGACTCGCTCACCCACGGAACCTCCGCGGCCGAATGGTCGTCGACGACGGTCCGACCACCGGCCAGCACCGCCTCGGCGGGGGAGAGGCGTCGGATGGCGACGGCCGTGACGTTCGACGGGTGTTCGATCGCGAACCCGGTGTAGATGGCGTCGTCGTGCTGTCCGTCGTCGCCGACGAGGAGCCACTTCACGTCGGGGAACTCGGCGGCCAGACGGCGGAGGTTGACCTCCTTGTGGTCCCGTCCGCTGCGGAACCACCGGTCGTGCGTGGGACCCCAGTCCGTCAGCAGCAGCGACCCCGAGGGGAAGAGGTGACGCCGGAGGAAGCGCATGAGCGTCGGCGCGACGTTCCAGGCGCCGGTGGAGAGGTAGATGACGGGCGTGCCCGGCTGTTCGCGCGACAGACGCTCGAGCAGGACCGCCATTCCGGGGACCGGCTGCCGGGCGTGCTCGTCGACGACGAACGAGTTCCACGCCGCCAGAAGCGGGCGGGGGAGCGCGGTCACCATGACGGTGTCGTCCACGTCGCTGACGACGCCGAACTTCACGTCGGAGCCGACGACGAAGACGCGGGTCTCGCTGGGCTCGCTGCCCTCGACGGTCATCGTGACGGTCTGCCAGCCCGGGGCGAGGGATGCCGGGAGCTTGGCGTCGATCACGCCGCCGCGATCCGCGACGACCTCGTGCGTCACGCCCTCGATGGTGACGCGGACCTGCGCGTAGCCGACGGGCACGGCCGCGAAGCTGCGCCAGCCGCGAAGGCTCGCGAACTCACCGGTGGAGGTGCGCTTGAGCGGCGGAGCGATGAGCACGCGCCCGAGGACGCGCACCCACTGCTCGGTCCCGTAACCGGGGAAGCCGGTGACGGAGGGGCGCAGACCGCGGGCACGCGCGCGACGTTCGCGCCAGGCGTGGAAACGGTACTCGAGGCGGGCGAACCACAGCACTTTTTTGCGGGGCGAACGAGGCATCGACCTCAGTCTTTCACGTCGCCGGTGCCCGCTCCGATCGTTTCCTTCTCATCGGCGAGATGACGTCGCTCGATGCGCTCCAGCACCTTCTTGCCGACGAAGACGACGAGGAGGAACAGGACGATGGCGCCCACGAACCAGTAGCCCGCGGAGTGGATGCTGTCGCTCAGCTCCCGGTAGGTGCCGGCGGCGGTCGCCGCGACCGAGATGTACAGCGACGTCCAGACGAGGCAGGCCGGCGTCGTCCATGCGAGGAAGCGCCGGTAGCTGTAGCCGCTCATCCCGACGGTGAGGGGGACGAGGGAGTGGAGCACGGGCAGGAAGCGCGACAGGAAGATGGCGGGCCCGCCGCGACGGGTCAGGTACTTCTCCGCGCGCACCCAGTTGCGCTCGCCCAGGCGGCGTCCGAGTCGCGAGGCGCGGATGCGCGGACCGAACCACCGCCCGAGCCAGAAGCCGAGACTCTCGCCGATCAGCGCGCCGACCACGACGGCGGCGCCCAGGACGACGGCCTCGAGGGGCGAGGCGACGGCCGTGCCGGCGACGATGACGATGGTGTCGCCCGGGACGACGAGCCCGACGAGGACGCTCGTCTCGAGCATGATCGCCACACCGGCGAGCAGCGTGCGCACCACGGGGTCGACGTTCTGGACGACGTCGAGGAGCCACGTGAGGATCTCGTTCACCTCCGTCAGCCTATGGCGCGCAGCTAGCCCTAGCCTGGGAGCGTGCCGCGTCCTGTCTCCACGATCGCCCTGCCGGCGTGGATCGACCCGGAGGACGTCTTCGCCCACCTGTTCGCCGCCGCCGCGCACGCATTCTGGCTCGACGCCGGCCCGGGGAGCGCGACCGGGTTCTCGTGGATGGGCACGGGCGCGCCGAATGCCCCGTCCGCGCCGCTGATCCGGGATGCCACCTCCCCGAGCCCCGCCGCGGCCCCCGGCCGTTTCACCGGCGGCTGGGTGGGCTGGATCCCCTACGACGAGGGTCCGTCCGGGGCGCAGTGGCTGCGGGTCGACACCTGGCTCGCCTTCGACCACGGCAGCCGCCGCGTCTGGGCGTCGTCCCTCGACGGAGGCGACGCGGCCGCGGACCTCGCCGCGCGCGCCGCCGCCGCGCCGTCGGCCGTCGCACCGCCGCAGGCGGCGGCATCCGGAACCGCCCTCTCGCGGCACACGCCCGACGAGTACGCCGACCTCATCGCCGCGTGCCGTTCGCACATCCGCGAGGGCGACGCGTATCAGCTGTGCCTGACCACCCGGTTCACCGTCCCGGGCCCGACGGATGCCGCCGCCGTGTTCCGACGGCTGCGGGCGGCCGCACCGTCCCACCACGGCGGCTACGTCCGCCTCGGCGACACGGCGCTGGCGAGCGCGTCGCCCGAGCGCTTCCTCGACGTGCGGGACGGGCGCGTGCACACGCACCCCATCAAGGGCACGCGCCGCCGCGACCCCGATCCGGAGAGGGATGCCGCCCTCGCCCAGGACCTGCGCACGGACGAGAAGGAGCGCGCCGAGAACGTCATGATCGTCGACCTCATGCGCAACGACCTCTCGCGCGTGTGCACGCCGGCCTCGGTCACTGTCGACCGGCTGCTGGAGGTGGAGTCGTATCCGACCGTGCACCAGCTGGTCAGCGAGATCTCCGGACGGCTGCGCCCGGGGACGACGATCGGCGACCTGCTGAAGGCGACGTTCCCGGCCGGCAGCATGACGGGCGCCCCGAAGGAGTCGGCGATCGCCCTCCTCGCGCGTCTCGAAGGCACCCCGCGCGGCGTCTACGCGGGGGCGTTCGGCTGGATCGGCGACGACGGCGCCGCGGATCTGGCGATGGTCATCCGCAGCGTCGTGACGACTCCGGATGCCGCCCACGTGGGCGCCGGGGGAGGGATCACGTGGCGCTCGGTCGCGGCCTCCGAGGTGGCCGAGGTGGGCATCAAGGCCCGTGCGCCGCTGGCCGCGCTGGGTGCC
>VGAV01000355.1 GCA_016870695.1 Actinomycetota bacterium
ATCCTGAGGTGATGGGCACGATCTTCTATGGGACGACGCCGATCCGCATCGAGGATCGCGCGCTCGCGCATCTCAAGGTGGTCATCTCGACGAAGCTGCGTCGCGGTGAGAGCTTCACCCTCTCGTGGCGGCATCCCGACGGCGACGACGTGGGCCGCGAGACCATCTGGATCCACCCGTCGATCCCCCTGCGCTTCGTCTTCGACGAGAGCGAGCCCGCGCAGCTGAGCCGCTCCTGGATCGAGGACCTCGCCAACTCCGCGAACTCATCCGGCGGCATCATGCTGGTTCCTGAGAACCTGGATGCCGCGGCCCCCACGTCCTCCGACTAACGGTCCTTGCCGGTCGAGGTCTGCTCGATCTCGTGCCGGCGGCGGCGGATCGCCCACACCGCCAGCTCGGAGCCGGCGATCGAGACGGGCAGTCCGGTGTCGGCTTGCACCATGAGCAACGGAATCCCCGCGCCGACACTCATCCATGTGGTGGCGAGGGCGCCTTCCACGATCCCCGGGAACGTGACGACCTCGACGCGTCCGCGATTGCTCAACTCGCGCGACAGGTCGACGACCGCATCGGCGATGGCGTCATCCGTGAGGATGCGTGTGCCGTTGACGAGGAAGTCCCGCATGTCGTGTCACCTCGGTCCCTGTCTCGCACGCTCATCCAGGATGCGGTTCCTCCCCACCCGCATCACCCCCCTTGCTCCATCGGTCCCGCCCGGATAGGGGAATCGGTTGTCAAGGGCCGGTCGACGGCGCGCACGTCGGAGTACCTCTGAGACATCCCGTCGGGAGACGGGGAAGAGGAGGACACCATGACGATCTATGGACAGCACGCAGGACAGCAGGGCAGCTCGGTGTGGAGCAGCGCGTTCTCGGCGGCGATGGGCGACGGCATCGTCCCGCGGTCGACCCCGGCGGCCCGCCCGACCGAGCGCGGCGCGTTCCGCTGGCCGTGGTCGCGGCCGGCCGCCCCGATCGCGGCGGACACCGCGCCGACGGCCTGACCGATCAGACGCGACGCGCCGGCCCTCGAGGGTCGGCGCGTCCTGTCGTGCGGAGGGCGTTCACGAGATGGTCGTCCCGGCGTAACCCGGCGCCGCGCCGCGGCTTGCAGCATAGGCCCATGTCGATCACCGGTGCCGCGCGCGTCCTGTCCCTGTACGAAGGATTCTTCGCCGGCGGGGCGCGCATCCTGCATAGCGACGTGGTGACCGGCCTGGCCGCGGGAGGGGCCCAGGAGCATCACGTGCTCTCGCTCACCTCGTCCGCCCGCCGCGACGGATCGGTGCAACGCGCGGCGGACGACGGCCGATATCGCTCGCTGCAGGCGGCGGGCGTCCGCATCACCGCCTTCGACCGCGTCGCGGGCGACCGTCCGGTCGCGCCGGAAGACTTCACCGCCGACGAGCTCGCCGTCGCGGCCGCGGCCATCGCGGACGCCGATGTCGTGCTGTCGCTCAAGGAGCAGCCGCTGAGCCTCGTCGTCGCGCTCGAGCGCACCGGGATGCTGCCGGACCGTCCCCTCGCCGTCTGCCTGCATCGCTCGGACCCGACGCACTCCGGTCCGGCGCTGGAGTGGCTGCGGCACGCGAGCGCCTCCGGAGCCGTCACGACCACGATCGCCTGCGCGTCCTCCACCGCCGCGGCCTATGCGGCCGCGGGCGTGCAGGTCGCGGAGGCCCTCGTCGTCGGCAACGGCATCGACACCGGCCGGTTCCGTCCCGCCGTGCGCGGCGAGAAGCGCGCGATCCGCGCACGGCTGGGGATCCCGGAGCGGGCACCGCTCGTCCTGCTCGCGGCCCGGTTCGACGCCATGAAGGACCCCGGGCTCTTCCTCCGCTCCGTCGCCCTCCACGCCGCACGCCGCCCGGACGCCCACTACCTCGTGTGCGGCTCGGGCATGACCATGGCGAACCCCGGGTTCGCCGCGCTGGTCGCAGCCAGCGGCATCCCCACCGGCACCTCCCTGCACGCGCTCGGGCTGCGCGAGGACATGCCCGAGCTGTACCGTGCGGCCGACATCGTGGCGCTCACCTCCGCCTTCGGCGAGGCGTCGCCGCTCTGCCTGGCCGAGGGCGCGGCGTCCGGCGCCACCCCGGTGACCACGGACGTCGGCGACGCGGCGCGCATCGTCGAGGGGGTCGGGGTCGTCACCGATCGCGACCCCGTCCGCGTGGCCGCGGCCTGGGAGCACGTGCTCGCCCACCGCGGCGCCCTGCGCGCGGCCGCCCTCCTCACCCGCCCGCGCTGGGACCGCAGCCGCATGGTGGAGGACTACCGCGCCATCGTCGAGAGCATGCAGCTGCGCGACGTCCTGGCGGCCTGAGACCCTCCCCCGGCGGTCGCCGGGGAGAATCTTGCGTCGATCTTGCGCAAGCCCCGTCCGCGCGCGGGGCGGTCCTTGCGGGGCCGGGCGGACAGTGGATGCCATGGCCTCCTCCTCCACCCCGACGCCCACGGCCGCACCGGTCGACCACGTGCTCCTCCACGGCGAGTACCTGGACACGTCCTCCCTCGTCGACCTCGATCTGCTGCACGCGCTCGCCCCGGCGGAGACGCCGCCGCCGGTGTTCACCGTGTGGGAAACGCCGAGCGCGATGGCGCCCGATCTCGGCGACGTCGACCTCCTCCCCCCGTGGCCGTGGCCGTGAACAGCCCGGCGCCGGGGCCCACGGCCCACCCGCCGTTCGCGGTGGGACTGTCAAGGGCTCGGACCGGCGCGGGCGCGCCCCGTAGCGTGAACGGCACGTCCGATCCCCGCCCCCGCGCATCTTCCGAGGTCCTCGCCATGGCATCCCCCGTCTCCGTCGTCGTCCGCTGGTCGACGGGAGACGAGGAGGGACAGCTCGTCCGGGTCAGTGACGCGCCGACGGTGGGGGCGGTGGCCGCGATCGAGAACGCGCTGGTCGCGGCCGGCCTCGAGGTGCCGCCCACCCAGCCCGAGACGCCCGAGCTCCTCGACGCGCGGTTCGTGCTCGTGCCGACCGCCGGCTTCGGACCGGACGACCCGTCGGCCCTCCTCGCCGTCGACGGCGACTGGACCATGCAGGATCTCGCGCAGGTGGTCGGACGCAGTGCGGGGCTCCGCCTCGAGCCGGCCAAGCCGCACGCCGCGGACGGCGCCTACATCCTCACCCTCGACGACTTCCGCGGCTTCGGCGAGTTCGCCGTCAACGTCGCCGGCGCCCTCACCCTGATGCGCGGCGTGGCCCGTACGGTGCACCGGTTCCGAACACGGCAGCTGCGCCAGCTGGCATCCGGGGACGCCCCCGTTTGGGGGGCCCTCATCGGCGAGCGAGTGGACACGACCACCTCCGAGTGAGCGCCGGCGCACGCTGTCAACCCTCGTGCGCGCTTC
>VGAV01000356.1 GCA_016870695.1 Actinomycetota bacterium
GTCTGTTCGCCGACAACGGTTCCGTCACCGGTGTCACCTACTTCGGTGGCCAGACGGGCATCGTGTGGAACGCACAGGAGTGGACGCTGGCGGGCTGACACCCCCCGCACAGTCCCTCGTGAGGCGCCGGAGCTCGGCTCCGGCGCCTCACCTCGTGTGCGCGAGGCGACCTTTCCTGCGCGTACGCGACTATCCTTTCCAAGGCGCTTCCCCCGAGCGTCGCCTACCCGATCGAAAGAAGTCCCATCGCGATGGTCGGATTCATCCTCAGGCGCATCGCCGTCTCGATCCTGGTCCTGCTCGCAGCGTCGTTCATCATGTATGTGCTGGCCGCCAACTCCGGCGACCCCCTCATGGACCTGAGCGAGAGCACCGCTGCCAACCGTGACCAGCTCATCGCCGCCCGCGTCGCGGCCCTGGATCTGGACGTGCCCCCGCCGCTGCGGTACTTCCTGTGGCTCGGCGGAGCGGCCAGCTGCCTCATCCCCTTCGCCGGGAGCTGCGACCTCGGACTGACCATCAGCAACGCGCCGGTCCTGGAGATCCTCCCGACCGCCGTCGTCTCGACGCTGCAGCTGGTCACCGCGTCCTTCGTCCTCGCCATCGTGCTGGGCATCGTCGTCGGCGTCGTGTCGGCGCTGCGCCAGTACAGCGGCTTCGACTTCGGCATCACGCTGCTGAGCTTCTTCCTCTTCTCCCTGCCCTCGTTCCTCGTCGCCGTGCTCCTGAAGGAGTTCCTGGCGCTCGGGTTCAACAACTTCCTGCAGTCGGCCACCGCCATCCCCGTCTGGCTCATCGCGCTCCTCGCGGTGATCGCGGCCGTCGTGTGGCAGGCCATGATCGGCGGGGACACGCGCCGCCGGCTGATCGTCGCCGGTGTCGCCGCCGCCGCCACGGTCGCCCTGCTCGTGTACTTCAACGTCACCGACTGGTTCCGCAACCCCGGCTTCGGCCCCGTCGGCCTGCTGCTGCTCATCGCGGGCGTGGTCGTCATCACGACGGCCCTCATCTCGGGCCTCACCAACCGCCGCGCCCTCATCGTCGCCGCGATCAACGGTGCGATCGCCTACATCGCGTACTTCGCTCTGCAGGGGCTGTTCGACATCTCGACGGTGGCCACGGTCATCATCCTCTTCGTCGCCGCGGTGGCGATCGGGCTCGTGACGGGCTTCGTGCTCGGCGCCCCCGACCGCGGCATGACCGCCCGCATCGGCGCGATCGTGGCGTTCTTCTCGTTCGGCCTGGTCATCCTCGACCGCTACATGCAGTCGTGGCCCGCCTACGTGGGCAGCCCGCGCATCAACGGGCGCCCGATCGCCACGGTCGGTGCCGCCACCCCCGGGTTCTCCGGCGACATGTGGATCAGCGGGATCGACACCTTCACCCACCTGCTGCTGCCGACCATCTCGCTGCTGCTCATCTCGTTCGCCGGGTACACGCGGTACGCCCGTGCCGGGATGCTCGAGGTGCTGAACCAGGACTACATCCGGACGGCGCGTGCGAAGGGCCTGCCGGAGCGGACCGTCATCATGCGCCACGGTCTGCGCAACATGCTCATCCCCATCGTCACGCTCGTGGCGACGGACGTGGGTGCGATCCTCGGTGGTGCGGTCATCACCGAGCAGGTCTTCGCCATCCCCGGGATGGGACAGCTGTTCGTGGCATCCATCCAGCGTGTCGACGTGAACCCGGTGATGGGGTACTTCCTCGTCATCGCGGTCACCGCCATCGTCTTCAACTTCCTGGCCGATCTCGCCTACGCGGCGCTCGACCCCCGCGTGCGAGTGGTCGCATGATCGCCGCCGTCCGATTCCCGGAGGTCTCCCGATGACCCAGATGCTCCCCGAGCCCGCGAACGTCGACGCGCCGGCTCCCGCCGATGAGCGGAACACGGTCGGAGTGAGCCAGGGACGGCTCGTCCTGCGCCGGTTCCTCGCGAACAAGGTCGCCGTCGTGTCCGGCATCCTGTTCCTCCTGCTCGCCGTCTTCTCGATCTCGGCGATCGGCTTCGGGCCGGTGCCCGGATGGTGGAAGTACGACTACACGACGCTGAACGCGCAGAACAACGGCGGTGCGCCGACCCTCTCGGTGTTCCCCTTCTCGCTCGGCGACCACCCGTTCGGTCAGGACCGCATCGGCATCGACTACTTCGCGATGACGATGCGCGGCATCCAGAACTCGATCCTCGTGATGCTCATCATCAGCATCACGGGGACCGCGGTCGGCACGATCATCGGCGCCCTCGCGGGCTACTACCGCGGCTGGGTGGACGCGGTGCTCATGCGCATCACCGACGTCTTCATCGTCATCCCGATCATCGTCATCGGTGCCGTCGTCGGTCGCGCGACGGGTGGCCTCGGCGTCATCCCGCTGGCGTTCTTCCTGGCGATGGTGTCCTGGACGACGATCGCGCGCCTCGTGCGGGCGGAGTTCCTGTCGCTGCGCGAGCGCGAGTTCGTCGAGGCCGCGCGCGTGGCCGGGGCGAGCGACGCCCGCATCATCTTCAAGCACATCCTGCCCAACGCCATCGGCGTGGTCATCGTCGCGGCGACCCTGCTCGCGGCCTCGGCCATCCTGCTGGAGACGGCGTTGAGCTACCTGCAGCTCGGTGTGCGTCCGCCGGACGTCTCGCTCGGCCTGATTATCTCGGACAACCAGTCGGCGTTCTCGACGCGTCCGTGGCTCTTCTGGTGGCCGGCGGTCTTCATCGTCCTGCTCGCCGTGCTCGTCAACTTCGTCGGCGACGGCCTCCGCGACGCGTTCGACCCGCGTCAGAAGCGCTTCTCGCTGCGTCGCACGAAGGAGCAGGCCGGCCCGTCGGTCACCACTCCCGCCAGCACGCAGGCGCGCGTGCACCCGGAGACCCCGTCGTCATGACGGTCGCCCTCCCGCGGGGCCTAGCCCAGGACCACCGCCGCGACGAGACCGGCCGCGCCGGCGACCAGCAGCAGCAGGTTGTCGACGCGGACGGCGGGCTCCACGCGGACGGTCTCGGCGATGCCCGCCTCGATGCGACCCGCGTCGCGGAGCGCGTACCAGCGCGCGCGCACCAGCTCGGCCGCGCGGCCGGAGTCGGTGCCCGGCAGCTCGCCCGGACGCAGCTGCGCGGCGGACGGGTCCTCGCTGCGGCGGTGCGCGCGGGCGGCGCGGAGCGAGCCGGTGGCTCCGGGCGCCGGTGCGGCGGTGGCGCTGATGCGGCGGCCCGGGGTGTGCAGCTGCAGGGCGTAGCGGGTGTCCACGTGGATGAGCGCGGCCCACGGCACGCGGTAGCGCAGCACGATGTTGTCGACCTGCACCGCCTCGTCGTCGACGGTGACGGACGGCGACCACAGGATGCCGGTGAACAGAGCGGCCGCGC
>VGAV01000357.1 GCA_016870695.1 Actinomycetota bacterium
GACGCCGCGCAAGCCGTTCTTAGGAACGTCGAGGGTGGTGGTTTTGAGGGGCGTGGTCACGGCAGACCTGTTTCTCCTAGAGATGACCTGGGGGGAGGGAGGAGCCCCGCGCGGACGCCCGGGGCTCCCGGACGTCACTCGCCGAGCTGCTCGGCGAGGGGGTTGTCGAACTCCTCGAACGGCTGCGGGAACTTCGCGATGGCGTCCGCGGCGTTGTCCGCGGTCACCAGGGCGGTGGGCGACTCGATGTTCTTCGGCAGGTCGCCGCCCTGCAGGGCCACCTGGCAGGCCTGCACGCCGAGCGTCCCGATGGCATATGGGTACTGGGCGACCGTGGCCGAGAGTCCGCCGGACTGGACCGACTCGAGAGCGTCCTGGTTGCCGTCGACGCTGACCACGACAATCTGACCGGTCTTGCCGGCGTTCTCGACGGCCTTGACGATGCCCAGACCCATGTCGTCGTTGGCGGCGAAGAAGGCGGCGATGTCGGGGTTGGCGGCGATGATGTCGGTCGCCTTGGTGAGCGCGATCTCACGCTTCCAGTCCGCGGCATCCTCCTGCACGATGTCGAGCGTGCCGTCGACGGCGGAGGTGAAGCCGTCGACGCGGGCGGCGCTGGTGACGTCGCCTGAGATGCCGCCGATGACGGCGACCTTGGACCCCGCGGGGACGGCGCCGACCACGAAGTCGCCCGCCTTGCCTCCGGCCGCCTCGTTGTCGGTGCCGATGTAGGTGGCCGGCGTGACGCCCGCCGCCTCGGCGGACTCGGCGTCGATCGGCTGGTCGATGTTGACGATCGGCGTGCCGGCGGCGGCCACCGGCGCGAGCGCCTGCACGAGGTTCGTGCCGCTGATCGGGTTGACGATGAAGCAGCCGAAGCTCTGTCCCGCGAGGGTGGTGAGCTTGTCCGCCTGCCCGGTGGTGTCGCCGATGTCGGCGGCAGCCTGCACGCTGACGTCGACGCCGTCCGCCTCGGCCGTGCTGTCGATGCCGTCCTCCATCGCCTGGAAGAAGGGGTTGTCCAAGCCCTTGATGATGGCGGCCACGGCGCTGGAGCCGTCGCCGGTCCCGGCGTCGGTGCCCGTCGAGCATCCGGCCAGTGCGAGTGCGACCGCGGCGACGGGTGCGCCGAGGAGAAGAAGCCGACGCTTCGGAGCGTGTGTGCTGAACATCAATGTCCCTCGTGATCGGAGGCACTGCTGCGTGCCGTTGGCATTAATGTAGACCCGCTTTTGAGTTTCTGCAACACAAAAGTAGGTGGCCTTTCAATCCCCCGCAAGATACGCTGGGGCACTGACGCGGAGGAGGAGACATGGACGGCGGGTCGCATGAGAGTGACGTTCTGAGCCTGTTCCGCGAGCGCGGCCAGCTCAGCAGGACCGACGTCATCGCCCTCTCCGGCCTGTCGCGGACCACCGTGAACCACCGGCTGTCGACGCTCACCGCGTCCGGCCTCCTCGTCCCGGTCGAGGGTGGCGAGTCGACCGGTGGCCGACCCTCGAGCCGCTTCGACTTCTCCGCACGTCGCGCGGTCATCCTGTGCGCCGACATCGGAGCGACGGGCTTCACCGTGGCGGCGTGCGATCTCTCCGGCGCACCGCTGGCCGACGCCGAGCGCACCATCGACGTGTGGAGCGGCCCCGAGGCGGTGCTCTCCCTCGTCCTGGAGGCCTTCCGGGCGATCGACACCGGCGACGAAATCTGGGGCATCGCGGTCGGCGTCCCCGGCCCCGTCGAGTTCGCGGCGCACCGCGTGGTGAACCCTCCCATCATGACCGGGTGGGACCGCTTCGACATCGCGGCGTGGTTCGCCCCGCACTACGGCGCACCGGTGTTGGTCGAGAACGACGCCAACGCCCGTGCCGTCGCCGAAGCCCGCGTGCACCGCCTGGACAACGTCATCGCCCTCAAGCTCGGCACCGGCATCGGGGCGGGCCTGGTCTTCAACGGCCAGATCATCCGCGGAGACAAAGGGGCGGCGGGAGACATCGGACACACGCGGGCGACGATCGTCGACCCGGAGCCGCGGGAGTGCCGATGCGGCAGCTTTGACTGCGTCGAGGCCTACGCGGGCGGATGCTGCGGGAGGTCGGCATCCCCGCCGCCGGCGCCCGGGACATCGTCGAGCTCGTCCGCAACGGCGACATCGAGACGGTGCGGCGGGTCCGCGCGGCGGGCCGCGTCGTCGGCGACGCGATCGCCGATCTCGTCAGCATCCTGAATCCGCGCGTGATCGCCCTGTCCGGGATGCTGGCCGAGTGCGATGAGAACCTCATGTCGGGGATCCGGGAACGCGTGTACCAGCGGGCGACGCCGCTCGTGACCCGTGACCTCACCATTGCGCGGTCCACCTTGGGAGAGCATGCCGGGGTCATCGGGCTCGCCTACATCGTCAGCGACGAGGTGCTGCGGCCCTCGTCGCTCGACCGCATCCTGGCTCGAACGACCGTGCGGGTCTGACGGCACGCTCGGTCGCGCCGCGGCGTCCCGCGTCGTCCGCGGCTCGAGCGTCAGCCCGCGAGGGCGATGACGAGGATCGCGGCGACCGCGAGGACCATGCCCACGATCTGCACGCCGACGACGCGTTCGCGGACCACGCCGATCGCGAGGCCGACGGTGATCGCGGGGTAGAGGGAGATGACCACGCTGGCGAGCGACAGCAGACCGGTCTGGAACGCGTAGAGCATCGCCACGTTGGCGACGACGTCGAGCAGGCCGATGGCGATGGCGAGCCGGAACGTGCTGCCGCGGATGATCTGCGTGTGTCCCCGTCGCAGCGCGACGCCGATGACGACGAGAGCGGCGACGATGCGGGCCACGGCGAGGGGCCACAGTCCGCCGTCCGCCGGCATCTGGTGCGTGAAGACGAAGCTGAGGCCGAAGAGCACGCCCGCTCCGACGGTGATGCGGGCGACGCGGGCGGTGAACCGCCGCACGTCGTCCTCGACGTGGGCCTGCGTGCCCTCGCGGCTGACCAGGGCGATCGCGACGACCGCCAGCGCGATCCCGCCGAACGCCAGGGGAGTCGGGCGCTCGCCGAACAGCACCCCCGCGATCACCGGGATGACGACGACCAGGACCGCCGTCACGGGCGACACGACGCTCATGGGCCCCTCGGCGAGGGCGATGTAGAACCACCAGATGGCCAGCGCCGTCGCCACGCCGGACGCGCTGCCCCAGAGCAGCGCCGGCAGCGACAGGCCGCCCCCGACGAACGGTGCCGCGACGAGGATGAGGACCGCCGAGACCGGGTAGCTGACGAGGATGACGCGCAGCGCCTCGACCCGCCGCGAGGCGAGGCCGCCGAAGAAGTCGCTCGCCCCGTACGCGACGGCCGAGGCGAGGGCGAGGA
>VGAV01000358.1 GCA_016870695.1 Actinomycetota bacterium
GGGTGCGCGGATCCCGCCAGGCGAAGAAGTCCATGTGATCCCAGTCGGTGAGCAGGAAATCGTGCGGCATCGTGACGACCCGCAGCTCATCGGGTCCGGCGTTCACGAACGCGTCGCGGACCTCGTCTTCGGTGAGTGCTCGCATGGGATCCGAGTCTACGAGCGCGACGGGCCGCGGGGGCGGTCTCTCAGCCTCGCCTCAGCGGCATCCCGCGGCCGATCCCGCCGTCTCCCGGCCGTCCCCGGTAGCCTGGGTGCATGGCCGACAGCTCATTCGACATCGTCTCCAAGATCGACCGCCAGGAAGCCGACAACGCGCTGAACCAGGCCCGCAAGGAGGTCGAGCAGCGCTACGACTTCAAGGGCACGGATGCCTCCATCGACTGGAGCGGCGAAGCCATCCTCATCAAGGCGAACTCCGAGGAGCGTGCGAACGCCGTCCTCGACGTGTTCCAGACCAAGCTCATCAAGCGCGGCATCTCGCTCAAGAGCCTCGAGTCCGGCGAGCCGACCGCGAGCGGCCGCGAGTACCGCATCACCTCCACGCTGAAGGAGGGCATCTCGCAGGAGAACGCGAAGAAGATCGGAAAGATCATCCGCGACGAGGGCCCCAAGGGCGTGAAGTCGCAGATCCAGGGCGACGAGTTGCGCGTGCAGTCGAAGTCCCGCGACGACCTGCAGGAGGTCCAGCGCCTCCTCAAGGCCGCCGACCTCGACGTCGACCTGCAGTTCACTAACTACCGCTGAGCGGCGTCGTCCACGTCGCCTTCGCCCGATGAGCAGACCGCTCGACCCGCTGACCTGCCCGACCTGCGGCGACCCGCTGCGCTTCGAGATCCTCGACGACGAGCGCTTCCTCGTCGCGTGGTCATGCGTGAACTGCGGCCTCATCCGCACGACCGAACCGGTGTGAGGGCGCGTCGAGCCCCGCCGGCACGCGAGCACTACTGACGAGCAGCGCGTCACTCGCGGAGGCGGGCCACGAGGTCGGCGATCTCGTCGAGGTGGACGCGCATGGCCGCCTCCGCGGCATCCGGATTCTCCGCCCGCAGGGCACGGAGGATGCGGGCGTGACCGTCGTGCGACAGTCGACGCCCCTCGTCGTCGAGGTGCGAGTACAGCCGACCCTCGACCGTCCACGAGACCGTCAGTTCGCTGAGCGACGCGAGCAGCGGGTTGCGCGTCGCCGCGGCCACGGCGACGTGGAAGGCGACGTCCAATCCCACCGACCGTTCCACGTCGTGCACGTGCGCCGACTCCTCGAGCAGCGCCTCCAGGGCGGCGAGCTCATCCCGCTCGATCCGTCCGGCCGCGAGCCGCGCGATCTGCGGCTCCACCACGGTCCGGAACTCGCTCGAGGCGGCGATCGCCCCGTCGTCCGGGGTGTCGAACGATCCCAGCACGGCCGACAGCGGCAGCCGGGCGCTGACCCGCGTCCCACTCCCCTGCCGCCGCTCCACCAGACCGGCGGACTCCAGTCGCGACAGCGCCTCGCGCACGGCCGAGCGGGAGACGCCCATCTGCGCGGCCAGCTCCCGCTCCGTCGCGAGCCGGTCCCCGGGCTTCAGCACGCCCGCGACCATCAACGACCGCAGACGGGCGAGCACTTGGTCGCGCACCGAACCGGCACCCCGTTCGAGCGGCGCCAGCGCCACATGATCCGTCACAGTGATCCTCCCCTCGCTCATCCTCCCAGCCCGTGAGTGGCCCAGGCGCGGAATTGGTCCGACCGTAACCGCGACGAAACAGGGGTAAACCGTCGAGGAAACAGGGGCGTCCCATCATTGGACGGACCACTCAGAACCCGAACGAGGAGTACAGATGGCCAACGACACCGCACGCGGCGGCATCCGGAGTCCCCGGACCGTCGTCAGGGCCCTCCGCCACCCGGCCACGCTCATCGCGCTGGCCGCGGTGCTCGGCGTCGTCTTCGGCCTCATCGCCGGCGAGTGGGCCGGCAATCTCAAGTTCATCGGCGACCTGATCATCCGCCTCATCCAGATGGCGATCGTGCCCCTCGTGATGGCCTCCGTCATCGTCGCGACGGGCTCCATGACCGGGACCGGGATGGGCCGCCTCGCCGGGCGCACCTTCTCGTGGATGATCGGCTTCTCCATCGTCGCCGCCCTCGTCGGCTGGGGCCTGGCGGCCCTCTTCCAGCCCGGGGTGGGCATCGACTACTCCGGACCCGTGGATGCCGCCCTGCAGGAGTCCGCGCAACCGGCGACCGGCTGGCAGGAGACGGTCCTCGGCTTCGTCTCGACCAACATCGTCAACGCCATGTCGACGGCGAGCATGCTGCCCATCATCGTGTTCTCGCTCCTGTTCGGCCTCGCCCTCAACGGCTACGTCCGCACGACCGGCAACCGCCTCATCGTGACGCTGCTCGAACAGCTGCGGCAGGTCGTCCTCGGCATGATCCGGCTGGTGATGCACATCGCCCCCATCGGCGTCTTCTGCCTCCTCGCAGCCCTCGCCGGCGACGTCGGCTTCGCCGTCGTCACCACCGCGCTGTCGTACCTCGGCCTCACCCTTCTCGGCGTCGTCATCGTCACCGTGCTCTTCGTCTTCGTCGTGATCGCCCGCACCCGCCTGAACCCCTGGGCCCTGCCCGGCAAGCTCGCCGAGCAGACCGTCATCGCCGTCACCACGACCAGCTCCGCCGTCACCTTCCCCACGGTGCTGAAGAACGCCGTCGAGAAGGTCGGCATCAGCCAGCGCGTCGCCGGCTTCACCCTCTCGGTCGGTCTGACGATGGGCTCCTACGGGGCGGTACTCAACTACACCATCGTCATCCTGTTCCTCGCCCAGGCCGGACGCATGGAGCTCAGCCCCGGACAGGTCGTGCTCGGCATGGCCCTCGCGATCCTGCTCAACATGGGCACCATCACCGTGCCCGGCGGTTTCGCCGTCGCCGCGATGTTCCTCGCCACCTCGCTCGGGCTCCCCCTCGAAGCCGTCGGCCTCCTCATCGCCGTCGACTGGTTCACCGGCATCTTCCGCACGTTCCTCAACGTCAACGGCGACACCATGGTCGCCATGCTCGTCGCGGATGCCACCGACGAGATCGACCGCGACGTGTACGCCGGACGTACGACGGTCACCGCCGCCCCCGTCGACCAGGAGGGACTCGCCGACCGCTTCGCCGCCGCCGACCGCGCGGACTGACGGACGGGTCAACCCGGGCCGGAGCGAGCGGCTCGAGCCGGCCGGAACATCAGCTCCGCAGGCTGTCGTCCCGCCATTCCGTCACGACGATCTCGCCGCGCGCGGCGCGCTCCTCCCGCTGACGCAGCTCGACCCGCCGGATCTTCCCCGAGATGGTCTTGGGCAGGTCGAAGAACTCGAC
>VGAV01000359.1 GCA_016870695.1 Actinomycetota bacterium
GGCCCAGCCTACGAAAAGCGCGGGGCGCGCCGTCGGATGACGGCGCCGGATTCGGACCGGGGGGCGGCATCCGCTCCGGTTCCGCGGTCGCCCTCCGATTCTGCGCGCCCGGCGACATGACGGAGGGCCGCATGCCACCCCTCCCGGCGGCATCCGGCCCTCTGTCGTGTCGGGTCGCGGTCAGACCGCGCGCAGCACCGCCACCACGCGTCCGAGCACCACGGCCTCGTCGCCGAGGATCGGCTCGAACGCCGAGTTGCGGGGGAGCAGCCACGTGTGGCCGTCGCGGCGGCGGAACGTCTTGACCGTGGCCTCGCCGTCGAGCATGGCCGCGACGATCTCGCCGTTCTCGGCGGTGGCTTGCGAGCGGACGACGACCCAGTCGCCGTCGCAGATGGCGGCGTCGATCATCGAGTCGCCGGACACCTTGAGCATGAACAGCTCCCCCTTGCCCACGAGCTGGCGGGGGAGGGGGAAGATCTCCTCGACCTGCTGGTCGGCCGTGATGGGCACGCCGGCGGCGATGCGCCCGACGAGCGGCACGAGGGCGGCGTCGCCGAGGGCGGGCGCGGTGTCGGCGGGGTTCTCGGCGGCGGCGCCGGGGAGGTCGATCAGCACCTCCATCGCGCGGGTCTTGCCCGGGTCGCGGCGGAGGTATCCGCTGAGCTCGAGCTGGTTGAGCTGGTGGGTCACGCTCGACAGCGACTTCAGCCCCACGGCGTCGCCGATCTCGCGCATGCTCGGCGGGTAGCCGTACCGCGCGATCGAGCGCTGGATGACCTCGAGGATCGCCAGCTGCTTGTCGCTGAGGTTCTTGCGCCGACGGGTCTGCGGCCTGTCGCGCCCGCCCGCGGTCGTCGCGTCGGTCATCGTCTGCTCCCCTCGCGCCGCACGGGGCATGCGGCGGAAATTCGAATGTCGGAGGTTCGTGGTGAGGTCTCCGTGTCGAAACCGTATCCGCTCAGAGAGGCGATTCCCGTGGACCGCGCGCGTGTCGCGTTCGATTGGATTCCGAGCGAACCGGTGTTGACACTCGAACTGTATCGAAGATAGATTCGGAATACAGATTCGCACCACCGTCCTCCCGGCCGAGGGCGGGGTGCGAATCTCTCCCCCTCAAGGAGCACACCATGACCAGCATCGCCGCCCCCGCACCGACCACCCGCCTGCGTCTGACCGTCCGCGGTCGCCGCGTCGTGGCCTTCCTGGCCGCGCTGCCGGTGCTCATCGCCCTCACGGTGGCCGCGCTGGGCGGGGGAGCGGCACTCGCCTCGCTCGACAGCGGCGCACCGGCGGGCTCGTTCACCGAGGTCACCGTCATGAGCGGCGAGACCCTCTGGTCGATCGCCGAGGACGTGGCCCCGGGCGCCGATCCCCGCGACGTGGTCGCGGAGATCACCCGCCTGAACGCGCTCGAGAACGGCGTCGTGTCGGCCGGTCAGCGCATCGCGATCCCGTCCGAGTACACCGTCCAGGGCTGAGCGGGGCGCCGACGCTGACGGCCGCGCCGCCGCCTACGATGGGTGAGGTGACTGTTCGGCTCGACGACCTCCCCCTTCGCGACGATCTCCGGGGCATGACCCCCTACGGAGCGCCCCAGGCCGCCCTTCCCGTGGCCCTCAATGTCAACGAGAACACCCATCCGGTGCCCTCCGAGGTCGCCGACGACATCCTCGATGCCGTCGCCCGTGCGCTCCGCGACGTCAACCGCTACCCCGACCGCGAGTTCACCGCCCTGCGCGAGTCGTTCGCGGACTACCTCGGGCACGGTCTCGACCGCGAGCAGATCTGGGCGGCCAACGGCTCGAACGAGGTCCTCCAGCACCTGCTGCAGGCGTTCGGCGGTCCCGGGCGGACGGCCATGGGGTTCGCGCCGACCTACTCGATGTACCCGCTGCTCACCCGCTCGACCGGCGCCACCTGGATCGCCGGGACGCGCGAGCACGACTTCTCCCTCACCGCGGAGTCCGCGGCGGAGCAGGTCGACAGCGAGCGGCCCGACATCGTCTTCCTCTGCGCGCCGAACAACCCCACGGGAACGCCGCTGCGTCTCGACGTCATCGAGGCGGTGTACGCCGCGACCGACGGCATCGTCATCGTGGACGAGGCGTACGAGGAGTTCGCCCCGCGCGACGAGCCG
The DNA here is from genome assembly GCA_016870695.1 of Actinomycetota bacterium. GTDB lineage: Bacteria > Actinomycetota > Actinomycetes > Actinomycetales > Microbacteriaceae > Microbacterium. Next base: position 2,141 of record VGAV01000359.1, read on the forward strand.
TCCGCCGTGTCGCTCCTCCCGGACCGCCCGCGGCTGGTCGTCTCGCGCACCATGAGCAAGGCGTTCGCCTTCGCCGGGGCGCGCGTGGGCTATCTCGCCGCGGACCCGGCGGTCGTCGACGCGCTCCGCCTCGTCCGGCTGCCGTACCACCTGTCCGCCCTGACGCAGGCGGCTGCCACCGCCGCTCTCGCGCACGCCGAGACGATGCTGTCGATGGTCGATGAGATCGTCGCGCAGCGCGACCGGATCTCCGCGACCGTGTCGGCCCTGGGCTACGTCGCGCACGAGTCGTGGACCAACTTCGTCCTCTTCGGCGGGGTCGACGACCCGGCCGCGACGTGGAAGGGCCTGTACGACCGCGGTGTGCTCATCCGCGACGTCGGCATCCCGCACCACCTGCGTGTCACCGCAGGTACCGCGGACGAGACCACCGCATTCCTGGACGCGCTGGCCTCGGTAGGATCGCGGGCATGACCGGCCCCGCCTCGCCCCGTTCCGCCTCGATCTCGCGCGAGACCAGCGAGTCCCACGTCGAGCTCGAGCTCGACCTGGACGGCCGCGGCCACAGCGAGATCTCGACGAGCGTGCCGTTCTTCGACCACATGCTCACCGCGTTCGCGAAGCACTCGCTGACCGACCTGCGGGTCCGTGCGACCGGCGACACCCACATCGACGCCCACCACACCGTGGAGGACGTCTCCATCGTGCTCGGCCAGGCCATCCGTCAGGCGCTGGGCGACAAGTCCGGCATCGCCCGCTACGGCGATGCGCTCGTGCCGCTCGACGAGGCGCTGGCGCAGGCGGTCGTCGACATCAGCGGCCGTCCCTACCTCGTCCACACCGGCGAGCCCGCCGGCTTCGAGCACCACCTGATCGGCGGCCACTTCACCGGCTCGCTCGTGCGCCACTCCTTCGAGGCCATCTCGATCCACGGCGGTCTCACGGTGCACGTTCGCGTTCTCGGTGGACGGGACCCGCACCACATCGCGGAGGCCGAGTACAAGGCGCTCGCCCGCGCCTTCCGCCAGGCGAAGGCGCTGGATCCGCTCGTCGACGGCATCCCGAGCACCAAGGGGGCCCTGTGAGCCGTCCGGTCGTCGCGGTCTTCGACTACGGGTCGGGCAACGTCCACTCGGCGGTCAAGGCGCTCATCGAGGCCGGCGCCGACGCGCGCCTGACCAGCGACCGCGCCCTGC
>VGAV01000360.1 GCA_016870695.1 Actinomycetota bacterium
CGGGCGGCCGGGCCTGGAGCGCGCGGGTACGCCGGGCGGCCGGGCTTGGAGCGGACGGGTGCGCCGGCTGCCGTGCTTGGAGCGCGCGGGTGCGCCGGGCGGCCGTGCTTGGAGCGGGCGGGTGCGCCGCCGGTCAGGCGTCGAGCGCGGCGATGACGTCGGTCGGCGAGGCCTGGATGGGGTGCGGTCCGGCGATGTCGATGAACACCGTCGTGATCTCGGCCTCGTGCGCACCGAGGAACGCGCGCAGCCACTGCGGGGACTGCAGGGCGACGTGCGGCGGAAGCGTCTCGGGCTTGTGCGCGGCGTCGCTGAAGAGCAGCAGGGCGACCTGGCCCGTGTTGGGGTCGCGGTAGGTCCACACCTCGCCGGTGTCGAGCGGGTTGTCCGGGTCGCCGGCCCGCATGAGCGGCACGACGGTCGGGCCGTGACGCAGCGCGAACGCGATCGCGGCCATGTCCTGCGTCTGGAGGGCGTCCGTGAGGGCGGTGTTCTTGAACTCCACACTCGGTCCCTTGCGCTTCTTTCCGCCGGCCATCCTCCGAGCCTAGCCCGGTCGCCGCGGCCGCCCGTGCGGAGCGTTCGCGGTGGGCGGGCGCGAGATCACGTGTTCTCGACGAGAGCACACGTTCCGTCGCGCTCGAGCGTGTGATCTCGACGAGATCGCGTGATCTCGGCGAAGGGATGCCACCGCCCAGGGCCGTCGGGAGGGCGCGAGCCGCGCGGCTCGGGCGGGGGCGCGGGGGCGACTCGCGCCCGCGAGGGTCGCGTGACAGACTCGACGGCATGGAGTTCTTGATCGCCGGCGCCGTGTGCGCCGCCGGACTCGTGATCCCCGCGGTGCTCGGCTACACCTCGCCTCACCGTCGCCGTCGGACCGCCCCGCCCGGGCGCTGACCGTCGCCGAGCGGAGGAGAGTCGCCGAGGTCGATTCATGCCTCGGGGTCCTCCCTTCGCGACATCCCCTCCTTTCGCTGCCATCTCTTCGCCGGTAGAGCTCGCCGGCGCCGCGCCGGCGTCGTTGTCGCCGCGTCCCGCCGCGACGTCCGCGGGGAGCGGAGGAGATGTGAGCTGCGGAGGGGGATGGATGCCGCAGCGGTCCTCCCTTCGCGACATCTCCTCCCGTCGCCGCCATCTCTTCGCCGGCACAGCCCCGCCGGCGCCCCGCCGCCGCAGAGCGTGCTCCCACCGCGGGCGGCGGAGGAGGACGTGCGGCGGAGGGGTGGTCACACCCCGAGGTCAGAACCCCGGCTGCTCCGCCTCGCGAGGCAGGCCGCGCGCCTGCAGCTCGTTCAGCGCACGGGCGAGCTTCTTGGACGACGAATCGAGGACGGTGTGGTACCCGAGGCGCGCCGCCTCGGACGCCCGCTGCGGGGCGTGGGTGACGTTGCGGATCTCGCCGGTCAGGGTCAGTTCGCCGATCGCGGCCAACCGCTTCGACACGACCCGTCCCTTGACGGCGTTAGCAACGGCGATGGCGATGGCGAGGTCCGCGGCCGGCTCGACCAGCCTCACTCCGCCGACGGTCGACACGTACACGTCCTTGTCGGCGAGCGAGACGCCCACCCGGCTCTCGAGCACGGCGAGCACCATGGCCACGCGCGACGCATCGACGCCGTTCACGATGCGCCGGGGGTTCGGGGCCGTCTGCTTGACGGCGAGAGCCTGCACCTCGACCGGCAGGGCGCGGCGGCCCTCCATGGCGATCGTGACGCATGTGCCCGGCTCGGGGTCGCCGTGTCCGAGGAACAGAGCGCTCGGATCGGACACCTCGGCGATGCCGCTGCCGGTCATGTCGAAGCAGCCGACCTCGTCGGTGGGGCCGAAGCGGTTCTTCAGCGCGCGGACGAACCGCAGCGACGTCTGCCGGTCGCCCTCGAAGTGGCACACCACGTCGACGAGGTGCTCGAGGATCCGCGGACCGGCGATGGACCCGTCCTTCGTGACATGCCCGACGATGATGACGGGCAGCCCGCGCTCCTTCGCGACACGGATGAGAGTGGATGCCACCTCCCGCACCTGACTCGGCTGGCCGGCGGCGCCGTCGCTCAGACCGGACGACACCGTCTGGACGGAGTCGACGATGAGCAGCTCCGGCTGGACCTCGTCGATGTGGCCGAGGATGGTGGCGAGGTCGGTCTCGGACGCGAGGAACAGCTCGTCGTGCAACGCCCCCGTCCGTTCGGCGCGCAACCTCACCTGCGCGGCGGACTCCTCGCCGCTCGCATAAAGGACCCGACGACCCGCCCGTGCACTCTGCGCCGCGACCTCCAGCAGTAGCGTCGACTTGCCGACGCCCGGCTCACCGCTCAGGAGGATCGCCGCTCCCGGGACGACGCCGCCCCCGAGCACGCGGTCGAACTCGCCGACCCCGCTCGTGCGTCGGGGTGCGTCCTGCGTGTCGATCTCGGTGATGCGCCGCGCCGCGCGCGCCGCCCCCGGAGCGACAGGCGTGACCGAGCGGGTGATGCCGGTCTGCTCCGCAGCCTCGACGACGGTGCCCCACTGCTGGCATTCCCCGCACCGGCCGACCCACTTGAGGGTCGTCCAGCCGCACTCGGTGCACCGGTAGGGAGCGGCGGTGACGGGACGACGGGATGCCATGCGCCCAGGCTACGCGGCCCCTCCGACATCGCCGGCGCGAGGTGGTGGCATCCCCTCTCCGGCCCCAGGGAGAAACGCTGTCTGCCCTGAGGAACGCGGGGGGACGGCGTTTCTCGGTGCAGACAGCGTTTCTCGGCGAGAAGCCGGGGCCGAACCTCAGCGCAGCGAGGACGCCACGGACGTCAGCGCCGCGGCGGAGCGGTGCAGGAGGGTGCGCTCGGCGTCGGAGAACGGCGTGCCGGCCAGCGGCACCGCGCCCGACGCGCTGACGATCGAGGGGACGGACAGCGCCATCCCGTCGATGCCCTGGAAACCCTGGAGCACCGTGCTGACGGGCAGGACCGCGTGTTCGTCGCGGAGGACGGCCTCCACGATGCGCGCGCTCGACAGGCCGATGGCGTAGTTGGTCGCGCCCTTGCCCTGGATGACCTTGTACGCGGCGTCGCGGACGTCGATCGCGATGGCATCCAATTCGTCCTGGTCGAAGCGTCCGCCGCCGGGGAGGTCGAACTCCGTGATGGGGACCGAGCCGATCGTCGCCGTCGACCACAGCGGGAACTCCGTGTCGCCGTGCTCGCCGACGATCCACGCGTGCACGCTCGAGGTGGCGACGCCCGCGCGCTGCGCGAGCTTCCAGCGGAGGCGGGACGTGTCCAGCACCGTCCCGGACGCGAAGATGCGCGCGGCGGGCAGCCCCGTCGCCTCCTGCGCGAGCACGGTGAGCACG
>VGAV01000361.1 GCA_016870695.1 Actinomycetota bacterium
CGGGCTACACGCCCTCGACGGTGCAGCCGTGGGTCGCGGCCGCCACCGACCCCGCCCGGACCGGGACGGACATCGCGGCGCACCCGGTGGCATCCGGAAACATCGTCGCGTGGTCGAAAGTGAGCCGCACCGCGTTCTGGCACGCGCACGACCTGCGCTTCCCTGAGGGGCGGTACTACGAGGACCAGATCCTGGCGCAGCGGATGTACACGCTCGCCCGGACGTTCGACGTGATCCCCGACGTGATCGTGGAGTGGCGGGAGCGGCGCGCGGGCGGGTCCATCACGCAGCGCCTGGCCGAGGTCGACGTCCTGCGGGACTATCTCGAGGCCCTGGGCGAGGGCGTCGCCGTGCTGCGCTCCGCCGGCGCCGACGAGGCCGTACGCGCGCGGGGCGCGCTCATCCGCCGGCTGGACCTGCCGCCGCTTCTGCGGATCGCCGAGAACCATCCCGACCCGGCCTACCGGATCGCCCTCCAGGCGTTCGTCGAGACCCTGCCGGCCTGACCCGCCGAGTTCGCGATCCGCAGGCCCCGCGCCGTCCTGCGGAGTCCGCGGCCGACACGCCGGACCACCGCCGCCCTGAGCGGCGTGTCGCCGCCCAACTCCGAACGACGGCACAGCGACGAGCGGCACGGGAGCGGCCGCCGACGACCCGACGGCCGGAAAAGGCCGCCCGGGAATCACCCGGCCGCGCCCTACGGGGCCTCGTCGCCGCGGCGGGACGGCAGCGCCGGGCGGCCCGCCCCGGCCGTCGCGCGCACCTCCTCGACGAACACCTGGGTCGCGGCCAGCTGCTCCGCCGCGAGGCTGGCGTACAGCCCGTCGGCGGCGAGGAGCTCCGCGTGCGTACCCGACTCGACGATGCGGCCGGCATCGACGACATGGATGCGATCGGCGCCGACGACCGTCGACAGGCGGTGGGCGATCGACAGCGTCGTCCGGCCGTGCGACGCGGTCTCGAGCGCCTCTTGGACGATGCGCTCGGACACGGTGTCGAGCGCGCTGGTCGCCTCGTCGAGCAGCAGCACCGGCGGGTCCTTCAGCAGCACCCGAGCGATGGCGATGCGCTGCTTCTCGCCGCCCGAGAGCCGGTATCCGCGCTCGCCGACGACGGTGTCGTACCCGGCCTCGAAGCCGGCGATCACGTGGTGGATGTTCGCCGCCCGGCAGGCCTGCTCGATCTCGTCGTCGGTGGCGTCCGGCTTGGCGTACCGCAGGTTGTCCCGCACGGTCGCGTGGAAGAGATACGTCTCCTGCGACACGATGCCGATGCTGTCGATGATGGATGCCGCCTCGAGAGTGCGCACGTCGGCGCCCGAGAACAGCACCTGCCCGCCCACCGCCTCGTACATGCGGGGAGTGAGGTAGAGGATGGTGGTCTTGCCCGCGCCCGAGGGCCCGACGAACGCGACGTGCTGTCCGGGCTCGACCGTGAAGGAGACGCCGTCGAGCGTCGCCCGCGCCTGCGGCGGCGCGTCCGGGTAGCGGAAGACGACGTCCCGGAACTCCACCTTGCCGAGCGGACCCGGCGCCGCCGCGACCGTCGCCGCGTCGGGCGCGTCCGTGATGGCCGGCGTCAGGTCGAGGTACTCGAAGATGCGGGCGAAGAGGGCGGACGACGTCTGCACGTCGAGCGCGACGCGCATGAGCCCCATGAGGGGCATGAGCAGCCGGGCCTGCACGGTGGTGAAGGCGACGATGGTGCCGGCCGTGATGCCGCCCGCGCCGCCGCTGACGAGATACCCCGCCACGAAGTAGATGACGGCCGGCACGCTCGACATCAGCACCTGGACCACGGCGAAGAATCCCTGGCCGCTCATCGCCCGCCGCACCTGCAGACGCACCTGGTTGTCGTTCTCGGCGTCGAAGCGCGCAGACTCCGTGCGCTGGCGGTTGAAGGACTTGGAGAGCAGGATGCCGCTCACGCTCAGGGTCTCCTGCGTGATCGCCGACAGCTCCGACAGCGACTCCTGCGTCTCCCCCGCGATGCGGGCTCGGACCTGGCCGACCCGGCGCTGCACGAAGATCAGGAACGGCATGAGCGCGACGGCGATGAGGGTCAGACGCCCGTCGATGAGGATCATGGCGACGAGCGAGGCGATGACCGTGACGGCGTTGCCGAGGATGCTCGTCACGGTGTTGGTGAGGACGCTCGACACACCGCCGACGTCGTTCTGCAGGCGGGACTGGATGACGCCGGTCTTCGTCCGGGTGAAGAACGCGAGCTCCATGCGCTGCAGATGGTCGAACAGACGCACCCGCAGATCGCCGGTGACCCGGTTGCCGACCGTCGCGGTGAACCACGTCTGGGCGACGTTCAGCACCGCGGACAGCAGGAAGAGCGCGATCATCGCGCTCACGAGGAGGGCGAGCAGCCGCAGGTCGGGTGCCGAGCCGTCCACCGGGAACAGCGCGTCGTCGAAGATGCGCTGGACCAGCAGCGGCGGGATGACGGCGACCGCCGCCCCGACGACGACCAGCACGGCGGTGGCGAGGATCCGCCAGCGGTACGGCTGGAACAGCGCGACCACCCGGCGGCCCAGGTCGGGCACCCGCGGAGCCTGCGCGTTGCGACGCCGCTGGGACTCCGCGTCCACACCGCGGAACATGCTGCCGCCGACCCCGCCCATGCTCATGGGGGAAGCCTACGTCCGCCCACCGACACCGCGGCGCGCCCCGGTCGGACGCGCCCCGGCGCACCGGCACCGCCCTGTCGGGGCGGCGGGGCACGCAGTATGCTCGGGGGTTCGCGGGGGCGGCATCCAGGAATCTTCCCGAATCTGGGAATGAGCTGAACGTTCCCGGCGTTCCCCCTCCTGCCACGCTCGTGGCGTCTCCCCCCGCACGACAAGGACCTCGCCATGGCTGCGACCGTGACCTCTCCCTCGACCTCGACGGGTGTGACGCCGGAACAGAGCCGCGTCATCTGGCTGCTGCTCACCGCTGCGTTCGTGGCGATCCTGAACGAGACGACGATGAACGTCGCGATCCCGTTCCTCATCCGCGACCTCGGCATCACCGCCGTGTCGGCGCAGTGGCTGACGACGGCGTTCATGCTGACGATGGCCGTGGTCATCCCGATCACCGGGTTCCTGCTGCGCCGGTTCACGACGCGTCAGGTGTTCATCACGGCGATGAGCCTGTTCTCCACCGGCACGCTCGTGGCGTTCCTCTCCCCCGGTTTCGAGGTGCTCGTCGGCGCTCGCGTCATCCAGGCCTCCGGCACGGCCATCATGATGCCGCTGCTCATGACCACGCTCATGACGATCGTCCCGCCGCAGCACCGCGGCCGCATGATGGGGCGCGTCAGCATCGTCATGG
>VGAV01000362.1 GCA_016870695.1 Actinomycetota bacterium
GAGCGCGGTGGCGGGGGCATCGGCGGCCGTCGCGTCGGCGAGGGTCGCGGCGGGAGCGGAGGAAGGAGTCGACACGGTCAGCGTCCTTTCGGGTCGAGGGCGTCGCGCACGGTGTCGCCCAGGGTGATGAGCGCGAGCACGGTGATGCTGAGGAAGAGGGCGGGAAAGAGGAGCATATGCGGCGCCGTGCCGACGTACGACTGCGCGTTCGCCAGCTGCAGGCCCCAGGAGATCGTGGGCGCCCGCAGCCCCACCCCGAGGAAGGTGAGGGTCGACTCGGCGACGATGACGCCGCCGACGAAGGTGGCGGCGATCGCCAGCACCGGCCCGATCGCGTTGGGCAGCACGTGCCGGAGGACGATCTGCACGTGCGACAGTCCGATGACGGATGCCGCCCGCACGTAGTCGGCGCCCCGGACGCTCCGCACGGCGCCGCGCACCAGGCGGGCCATCGTGGGCCACGAGAAGAAGGCCAGCACGAGCGAGACCAGCACGGGGTCGGGCCGGCCGAGGCTGTTCAGCACGATGATCGCGCCCAGGATGAACGGGAACCCGAGGAACACGTCGGTGAGGCGGGAGATGATCGTGTCCAGGATGCCGCCGGCGTAGCCGGCGATCGTCCCGAGCACGATCGCCACGATGAGGCAGAGCGCCGTCGTCAGCAGTCCGATGGACAGCGACGTGCGGGTGCCGAAGATGACGTTGGCGTAGATGTCGCAACCCTGCAGGTCGGTCCCGAACAGGTGTCCCGGCCCGGGCGGCAGGGCGCTGTCGACGAGGTCGCAGGCGCGCGGGTCCCCACTGCCCGAGAGCATCGCGATCGGCCCGGGCGCGACGGCGACGAGCGCGAGCACCGCGAGCACGGCGAGGGGCGCCCAGAACGTCACCCGGCGGCGCAGGACGGACCAGAGGCCGCGGTCGACGAGCGTGGGCTGGTCCGGGGCGGTGGCGGCGATCATCTCAGACATGGCGGATCCTCGGGTCGAGGGCGGAGTTGACGAGGTCGACCAGCAGGCTGAGCGCCAGGAAGATCAGGATGAGCGTCGTGCCCACCCCCACCACGGTGGGTCCCTCGTGCGTGCGGATCGCGGAGAAAAGCAGTTGCCCGATGCCCGGCAGGTTGAACACGCCCTCGACGACGACGGCGCCGCCGAGCAGGTAGCCCAGGTCGATGGCGACGAAGGTGAGGACGGGGGCGACGGAGTTGCGCATGACATGCGTGCCGACGATGGTGCGACGCGGGACGCCTTTGGCACGCAGGGTCCGGACGAAGTCGGACTGGAGCGTGTCGATGACGCTGCCGCGCATGAGGCGCGCGATCGCGGCGAGGCCGAAGATCGCGATGACGGCCGCGGGCAGGAGGTAGGCCGTCGGCCATCCCGCCGTCGTGCCGGCGATGGGGAGCCACTTCAGCTGCAGGCCGAAGATCAGCTGCCCGCCGACGGCGACAACGAAGATCGGGATCGAAGTCGCGAGGATCGTGGTCAGCAGCACACCGCGGTCGATCCAGCTGCCCTTGCGCAGGCCCGCGACGAGACCGAGGAGCACACCGAGCACGACCTCGATGACCCAGGCCGTGACGGCGAGCGTGATCGTCACCGGCCAGCGCGCGGCCATGCGGTCGGCCACCGCGACGCCGTCGAAGGTGGTTCCCAGATCTCCCGTGAACAGTCCGCCGAGGTAGCGCAGGTACTGCAGGACGAGCGGATCGTCGAGGTGGTACTGCCGCCGCAGCTCGGCCACGACCGTCGGCGGGAGCGGCCGGTCCCCGCCCAGCGCCGCGATCGGGTCGCCCGGGAGGGCGTAGACCATCGCGTAGATGATGAACGTGACGCCGAGGAAGACGATCCCGACCTCCAGCAGGCGTCCGCCGGCGGCGCGCGCAAACCTCACGCGGTCACCGCCGCCCGGGCCGCCGCCAGCAGGGCGTCCAGCTGCACCCCGACCAGGTCGGCGAGCGGGAGGGTGTCGAGCGGCACCTGTTCGGCCTCGGCCACCCAGTCGTCGTAGACGCGCCGGAAGGCGTCGCGCTCGCGGCGCACCGTGTCGTGCGCGACTCCCGCCGCACACTCCGCCTCCAGCGCGCGCAGGAGCATCCCCCCGAACCGGAGGCGGAAGGACCGCACGGCGTCCTCGTTCGAGAACACTTCGGCACGCGTCGCGACGCGCTCGTCGGTCAGACGCCGCGCCCGCTCGTCCTCGGCATCCGCGAGGACCGCCATCAACGGCGCGAACGCGCGTGCACCGCGCAGAAGGGGGCTGGGGATCGTCAGGTGCGGATCCACCCGGGACAGCACGCCCGTCAGCGTCTCGCCGAGGGCGCGGAGCCGGTGCGCGCGATCGGCGACCACCCGGCGGTACGGCAGGCCGCTCGGACCGTCGTCGCCGACGTCGGCGTGCGTCCAATAGGGCAGCTCGGCGACCATGACGAGGGTGCCGAAGCGCTGCAGGTAGTCGGCGGAGCCGCCCCCGGACGCCTCCGCGAGCGGGTCGAGCCCGAGCGACTCGACGTAGTCGTACCGCTCCGCGACCGTCGGGCAGCGGAACACCGCGTCGCCGAGACGCACCAGGTCGGGCGACTCCGGCTCCCCGTTGTCGAGGGGCAGTCCGTGGCGTGCCGGGATCGACGACAGCTCGCGGACGAGCGCGTCGTCCTCGCGGTTCACGTAGAAGTACACGCCGCCGACCTCGGCGTTGTGCAGGCCGACGAACAGCGCCGGTTGGACCGCGTCGAAGAGATCGGCGAGGGCCCGGGTCTCGGGCAGCACGCGGTCGAAGTGCAGCCGCTTGTACGACAGCGGGAAGCTCCACTCGACCTGCTCGTCCGGGGCGGGGCGGTAGAACGCCCGCCCGTACGCGCCGCGGTCGCCGGGCGCCGCGAACCAGCCCTCGTTCAGGCGGGTCCCGTCCGGATCGATGCACGGGACGATGTGGAAGGTCATGCCCAGCTCGCTGCGGAGGGCGTCGTCGGCGACGAGCCGCCGGGCGAGGGCGAGGGCGGTGTGGAAGCCGATGGGCTCGTTGGGGTGCACGCCCCCGGCGACGACGGCGTGCGCCGGCCCGTCGCCGATCTCGTAGACGGGGATGGGCTCGCCGAGCCGGGAGCGGCCGAGGAGGCGACGGCGAACGAGATGCGGTGCGCCCTCGGCGAGGGCGAGGAACGCGGACTCGAGGGCGTCGACCGTGGGGAAGCCCGTCAGGACGGGCGAGGGGGAGAGAAGGGGGTGCATGGGTGTCCCGGGGGTCGGCGGCCGGCGCGCGGGCGGGGGCTCCGCGCGCCGGCCGGGGAGGTCAGCGCAGCTGGATCGCGCGGTAGGTCGGG
>VGAV01000363.1 GCA_016870695.1 Actinomycetota bacterium
CGTTCGGATCGGTCGGGACGCCGGCGGCCGCGCTGGCGGCCACGGGCGTGGCCAGGGCGGTGACGAGGACGGTGACGAGCGCCGTGCGGCACAGGCGCCGGAGGAACGGTCGCGCGCTCGCCGGTCGCGGGGTGCGCTCACGCGGGGTCTGTTCGCGCGGGGTGTGTTCGAGCGGGGTGCGCTCGCGCGGGGTGTGCGGTCGCGGGGCGTGCGGTCGAGGCGTCATCGCGTCGTTCCGTTCTGCGCCGCGACGGTGCGGCGCGACGTGTCCGTCCGGGGGTGGCGGATCGTGGTCGGGGGATGTTGACGTCAACACTGTACGGTGGGGTGCTGCCCGCGTCTAGAGCGGATGTTCGCGCGAACAAGTGCTCGCGGCATCCCGAGTCCGTGTCGAGGTGTCGGCAGTAAACGCTCCCCGCCGGTGGAAACGCCGTGTCATGACGTTTTCACCGGCGGAGAGCGTTTATTGGATGCCATCGGGCCTCGCGAGCGCGACTGCGGGCCCGGCTCAGCGGGCGAGGCCGCCGCGGGCCAGCGCACGCCGCAGGTCAGCGGGCCCGGCTCAGAGCACGCCGCAGGTCAGCGGGCCCGGCTCAGCGGGCGAGGCCGCCGCGGGCCAGCGCACGCCGCAGGTCAGCGGGCCCGGCTCAGAGCACGCCGCAGGTCAGCGGGCCCGGCTCAGAGCACGCCGCAGGTCAGCGGGCCCGGCTCAGAGCGCGTCGACGACCGACGACGCCAGACCGGCGTATCCCGCGGGCGTGAGCGCGAGGAGGCGCTCCTTCGCGGCGTCGCCGATGTCGAGACCGCGGACGAACTCGGCGAGCTCGGCTGCGCCCACGCGACGGCCCCGGGTGAGGTCCTTGAGCAGGGCATACGGGTCGCTGATCTGGGACCGCCCCGCGGCGATCTCGGCGCGGACCACCGTCTGGATCGCCTCGGCGAGCACCTCCCAGTTCACGTCGAGGTCCGCGAGCAGCACGTCCTCGGCGAGGGAGATCTCGGTCAGGCCCCGCTGCAGGTTGTCGAGCGCGAGCAGCGAGTGCCCGAACGCGACGCCGATGTTGCGCTGCGTCGTGGAGTCGGTGAGATCGCGCTGCAGGCGGCTCGTGACCAGCGTCGAGGCGAGCGTGGCGAATAGGCCGCCCGAGATCTCGAGGTTGGCCTCGGCGTTCTCGAACCGGATCGGGTTGATCTTGTGCGGCATCGTCGACGACCCGGTCGCGCCCGCCACCGGGATCTGGGTGAAGTATCCGAGGGAGATGTACGTCCACACGTCGGTCGCGAGGTTGTGCAGGATGCCACCGGCGTGACGCGCGCGGTCGTAGAGCTCGACCTGCCAGTCGTGGGACTCGATCTGCGTGGTGACCGGATTGAAGCCCAGGCCGAGCGACTCGATGAAGGCGCGCGTCAGGGCGGGCCAGTCGACGTCGGGCTCGGCCGAGACGTGCGCGGACCAGGTGCCGGTCGCGCCGGAGAACTTCGCGAGGTACTCGCCGCCCTCCAGCTGCGCGATGACACGCTGCAGGCGCCAGGCGAAGACGCCGATCTCCTTGCCCATCGTGGTCGGGGTGGCCGGCTGCCCGTGCGTGCGGGAGAGCATGGCCGCGTCGCGGTGTGCGACGGCCAGCTCGGCGAGGGCGGCGGTGACGGCGCGGAGCTTCGGCAGCCACACGCGCTCGACGGCGCGCTGCACGGTCAGCGCGTACGCGGTCGAGTTGATGTCCTCGCTCGTGCAGGCGAAGTGGGTCAGCTCGGCCAGTCCGGACAGGCCCAGGCTGTCCAGGCGGTCGCGCACCAGATACTCGACGGCCTTCACGTCATGGCGCGTGACCGCCTCCTTCTCCTTCAGCCACGCGATCTCGTCGGCGCCGAAGTCCTCGTACAGCGCACGGAGCTTTGCGCGGTCGGCATCCGCGACCGGCTGCGTGCCGAAGAGCGAGCGGTCGGTCAGGGCCAGGAGCCACTCGACCTCCACCTCGACGCGGGCGCGGTTCAGGCCGGCCTCCGACAGGTAGTCGCCGAGCTCGGACACGGTGCCGAAGTACCGTCCGTCGAGGGGGCTGAGGGGCTGCGGAGGCAGAGAGGACACGGGTCTCCCGAGGATCGCGCGAAAGGGGTCAGCCCGCGGAACGGATGGCGGGCTCGAGCTGCCGGAAGAGGGCCCCGCTGGCGCGTTCGATCATACCGAGCACCTCGTCGAACATCTGGGGGCCGGCGTAGTAGGGGTCCGGGACGTCGAGGGTCGTGGCATCCGGGACGAAGGACTGCAGCAACGCGATCTTGTCGCTGTCGTCGTCGTTGCGCGCCCACCCGCGGAGCACGCGCTCGTGGCTGCGGTCGAGCGCGACCACGAGGTCGTTGCGGTCGAAGTCGGCGTACCGGAACTGACGTGCGCGGTGAGCGGTGCCGTCGTAGCCGAGGCGTTCCAGCGCGGCGACGGTGCGGTGGTCGGCGCGCTCGCCGACGTGCCAGTCGCCGGTGCCCGCCGAGGAGGAGGCGATCCGGGCGCCGAGACCGGCGGTGTGCGCGAAGCGGCGGAACACCACGTCGGCCATCGGCGAGCGGCAGATGTTGCCGCTGCAGACGAAGACGACGCGGAAGGGCGCGTCGGCACTCGCGGTCATCCCTCCATCATGGCGGGGAAGCGCGGTCCGTGCACTACCCGCGTTCGGTCGCCCGCTGCCGCGGCCGCAGGGCGACCCCCATCACCCAGTTGATGACGCCGATGAGCAGCGCCGCGACGACGGTCAGCCAGAACTCGCCGGTGCGCAGTCCCCAGGGCAGGCCCGACGTGATCGCCGCCGTGAGCCACAGCAGGAACCCGTTGATGACGAGCGAGATGAGCCCGAGGGTCAGGATGTAGAGCGGGATCGCGACGATCTTCACCACGGTGCCGACGATCGCGTTCACGATTGCGAAGATCGCGCCGACGACGAGAAGCGTGAGCGCGACCTGCAGCCCCTCGCCGGGCGCGAAGGGGATGAGCTGCACCTGCAGAGCGGGCAGCAGCGTCACGATCCAGATGGCGAAGGCGTTCACGGCGACGCGGACGAGGAAGCGCATGGCGCCCATCGTGCCACGGGGGCGACCGGCCGGCAGGGGGTTGCCGGGCGGGTCTGACGCGGGGCGGGACCGCGCGGATAGGCTCGCCTGGTGAGCGAAGAGCCGGTCCTGCCCCGCATCCGTCCCGAGATCGCCGCCCTGCCGGCGTACCGCCAGGGTCGCCAGGCGAGCCCCGACGCGTTCAAGCTGTCGAGCAACGAGAACCCCTTCGACCCGCTCCCCGGTGTCGTGGAGGCGATCCGCTCCG
>VGAV01000364.1 GCA_016870695.1 Actinomycetota bacterium
GGAACGACGACGGCGCCGGACCCGCAGGTCCGACGCCGTCCGCTCGGATCAGGACACGGTGACGAGCGTGCGCTGCCATCCGCTCGAGCCGTTCGGGGCGATGGGGGCCTGCTCCTGGATCTGCACGTTGCCGTCGTTGTCCGTGGCCCGGACCGTGATGTAGTGCGTACCGGGCTCGGCGTCCCACTCCAGCATCCACTGCACCCAGGTCGAGTCGTTGACCGGCGTCGACAGCGTCGCCTGCTGCCACTCGCCGCTGTCGATCATGACCTCGACGCTCTTCACGCCCACCGGCTGCGCCCAGGCCATGCCCGCGATCGGCACGCGACCGGCGGCCACCGGGGTGCCGATCTTCGGCGTGTCCACGCGGGACGACATCTTGATCGGCGCCTCGGCGGAGTAGCCCCGCGGGGTCCAGTACGCCTCGTCCTGTGCGAACGTCGTCACGGTGAGCTTGGTGACCCACTTCGTCGCCGACACGTACCCGTACAGCCCGGGGACGACCATGCGGACCGGGAAACCGTGCTCGAAGGGCAGCGGCTCGCCGTTCATCTCGACCGCGAAGATGGCGTCGAGGTTGTCGTCCGTCAGCGCGGAGAGGGGAGTGGATGCCGTGTACCCGTCGACGCTCTCGGACAGCACCATGTCCGCGCCCGACTGCACACCGGCCATGCGGAGCACGTCGCGGATGGGGACGCCGGTCCAGATCGCGTTGCCGACGAGCCCGCCGCCGACCTCGTTCGAGACGCAGGTGAGGGTCACGCCGTACTCGTCCAGGCCCATGCCGACGAGCTGGTCGAAGCTGATCTCGATCTGCTGGTCGACCATGCCGTCGATGGTCAGGCTCCAGGTGTTCGGGTCGACGTTCGGCACGGTGAGGGCGGTGTCGACGCGGTAGAAGTCCTCGTTCGGGGTGATGAGCGGCGTCAGTCCGTCGACGTCGAGCATGGCGCCCTCGGGGATGGTGACGGTGGTCCGCGGGGCGGGGAGGCTCAGCGCGTTGCGGGCGGCGGACACCGAGGCGACGGTGGCGTTCAGGATGCGCGCCCCGACGCCGACGACGATCGCGCCCGCGCCGACGATCCCCGTCATCAGGAAGAAGCCGCGACGGTTCACGCCGACCTCGTCCGCGTCGGCGCCGTCGGCGGTCGCGGCGGCCACCCAGCGGCGGAGCCGACCGACGAGCAGCAGCAGCACGACGATGCCCGCGACGGTGCCGACCACCGGCGGAACGAATGACAGGGCACCCGCGTTGGCGCGGGTGAGGATCGCCGCGGTCGCCAGGGCGCCGCCGATGCCGAGCAGGATCGCGCCGGTCGGGCGGAAACGATACTGCAGCACGCCGGCGACGGCGGAGGCCACGGCCGCGCCGAGACCGATCCCGGCGAGCAGCGCGATCTTGTCGGCCTCGCCGAACAGGGTGATCGCCAGCTCCTTGAGCGGACGCGGGACGATGTCGACGATGAACGACCCGACGGCCAGCACCGGGCTCGCGGAACGGGCGACGAGGGTGGCGAGCAGTTCGGCGACGGCGAGCAGCGCGGCGGCCGAGACGATGCCGGCGAGCGAGGCCCACAGCCACGCGTGCGGACGGCGCACCCGCTTCGCGGTGGTGCGTTCGGCAACCGTGTCGGTGGTCATGGCATCCCTCTCGTCCGACGGCGCATGCAGGAACGCGCCTAGGGATTGTTCGGAGCGGACGAGGGAACGGATGCCGCGGACGCCCTGCTCGACCGGTCGATCCGCGCGCGCCGGGCCGGGACCGGGAGGTGGAACACGACGACGCCCGCCACGATCAGTCCGAGCGCGAGCGCGAGCCCCGCGGTGACCGGTTCGCCGAGCAGCGGGACGGCGACCAGGGCGGTGAGGACGGGGCTCATCGCGCCCGCCGCGCCGGCCAGGCTGCCGCCGAGATTCTTGACCGCGACGACGTAGCACGCCGTCGACAGCAGCCCCGTGCCCACCCCCTGCAGCAGCGCGAACGTGCCGACTTCGGACCAATCCGCCCGGCCGGCCAGGAGGTGCGACGGCATCGCCCCGGTGCCCGCAAGGAGGAGGACCACGACCGTCGACGAGACGCTCACGACGACCATCACGGCGGGGAGGTCGAGCCGAGTGGCCGCGAGGCCGACGGTGTAGAGCGCCCAGACGAATCCCGCGAGGACGAGCGCGGCGGTGCCGCTCGCCTGCACGTCGCCGCCGGTGAGCAGCGCGCTGACCGCCACCCCGACGACGACGGCGGCCAGGGCAGCGAGCCGCCGGCGCGGCACCGCGACCCGAGTCCGCAGGAACACCAGCAGCGTGACGAAGACCGGCACCGTCCCCGGCACGACAAGGCCCGTCAGCCCGGCGGAGGTCAGGTCGGCACCCCCGGCGAACAGGAGGAAGTGGGGGAGGCCGGCCAGAAGCACCAGGGCCAGGACCCCCGCCCGTTCGCCGCGGAGGGCGCGGACGGTCCGGGGGATCCACGGGGCGAGGGCGAGCGCCGGCACGGCGAAGCGGAGGAGCGCGCCGTCCGCGACCGTCAGTGTCGACCCCTCGAGCGCGCGGCTCGACAGGGCGAACGTGGACCACAACACGACGACCGCGGCGAGGGCGGCGGCGCCGCGGACGGTCCGGGCGGCGAGCGCGGGGCGGCCGAGCGCGTGAGTGGTCACGCTTCGAGGCTAGGTTCGCGCCGGCGGCAGGCGATTGCGAAGATTGCTCGATCCAGTGTCTGATTGGCAGAATCTGCCTCATGACCATCCTGGACGACATAGACCGGCATATTCTGCGGGAGTTGCAGCAGGACGGACGCCTCAGCAACCAGGATCTCGCCGACCGCGTCGGTCTGTCCCCGTCGCCCTGCTTGCGCCGCGTCCGCCACCTGGAGCAGGCCGGCATCATCGAGGGCTATCGCGCGGTCGTCTCCCCGAAGGCCGTCGATCTGACCATCACCGCCTTCGTCCGCCTGCGGCTCGCCTCCCACGAGGGGGCGACGGTGGATGCCGTCGAGCAGCGGCTCCGCGAGATCCCGCACATCGTCGAGGCGCACCTCCTCGCCGGGGACTGGGACTACCTGGTGCGGGTGGTCACGCCGAGCTTCGCGGAGTACGAACGTCTGTTGCGCGAGCACCTCCGCGGCATCCCGTCCCTCGCCTCCATCGACACGACGTTCGCCTTCGCGGAGACGAAGCCGGTGTCGCCGCTGCCGCTCGGGGAGGGTGAAATCCGCCGCGCCGCGTCATGATCGGGCCGGGCCGTCGTCCAGAGGGGAGACAGCGAGCGGGGCGACGCGCGCCCCGCCTC
>VGAV01000365.1 GCA_016870695.1 Actinomycetota bacterium
GCCGTCCGTGTGGGCGCGCACGGGAGACGCCGTCCCCCTCGCTCTGACGGCGCTCGTCCTCGTCGCGTGCCTCGCTGTCGGCACCCGCCGCGGTCGCGACGACGACGAGGACGACGATGAGGACGCCGACACCCCCGACGAGCCCGGCCGGCCGGCAGAGGCGGGCGTGCCCGGCGACGAGAGCCCCCGCCCGACCAGGCGCAGAGACCTCCGCCTCGCGGCGGTCGCCGTGGTGCCCGTCCTCCTGCTCTCCCCCGCCCCGGCCTGGGCATCGTGGAGCGCGGGGACGGCGGCATCCGGGACCGTCGTCGCCCGGCAGATGATCCCGCCCGTCGTCGTCGACTGCGTGGACGACTCGGGCGGACCGATCATCGTCTGGCGGCAGGACGGTCCGGCGGTGGCGGAGTTCGCGATCCTCGTCGACGGGGTCGAGGTCGCCCGCGGGATCCCGGGGAACGCGCGCGCGGCCTACATCCCTCGGGACCGCCTCTTCTTCCCGTTCTAGCGCTCGACGGTCACCGTCCGTGCGTACCTGTCATCGCGATGGACCGCCGACGCCACCGGCTCGGTGCGCATCGGCGGCGGGTTCCTCGGCCTGGGCTGGCCCGTCTGCCGCTGAGCGCGAGCCGCCTACGGCGCGACCGGTACAAGGCGCGTCAGCTGCGTGACGTGCCGCGGCTCGAGCTCGTCGAGCGACGACACCCCGAGCAGGGTCATGGTCCGCTCGATCTCGCTCCGCAGGATGGCGATCGTGCGGTCGACGCCCTGCCGTCCTCCGGCCATCAGGCCGTAGAGGTACGCGCGCCCCACGAGGGTGAACTTCGCCCCCAGGGCGAGGGATGCCACGATGTCGGCGCCGTTCATGATCCCCGTGTCGACCATGATCGTGGCGTCCTTCCCGACCTCCCGCACGACCGACGGCAGCAGGCGGAACGGGATCGGGGCACGGTCGAGCTGACGACCTCCGTGATTCGACAGGACGATCCCGTCGACGCCGCGGTCGATCAGGCGGGCGGCATCCTGAACGTTCTGCACCCCCTTCACCACGAGCTTCCCGGGCCACATCCCGCGGATGACGTCGAGGTCGTCGTAGCTGATCGTCGGATCCATCGCGGCGTTCAGGAGCTCGCCGACGGTGCCGCCGGTCGTCGTCAGCGAGGCGAACTCGAGCTTCGGCGTGGTGAGGAAGTCGTACCACCACCACGGACGCGGGATGGCGTTGACGATGGTCCCGACCGTCAGCTGCGGGGGGATGGAGAAGCCGTTGCGCTTGTCGCGCAGGCGCGCCCCCGCGATCGGGGTGTCGACGGTGAACATGAGCGTGTCGAAGCCGGCGGCCGCGGCCCGCTCCACCAGACCGAACGAGAGCTCGCGCTGCCGCATGACGTAGAGCTGGAACCAGTTGCGCCCCACGGGGTTCGCCGCCTTCACCCCCTCGATCGACGTCGTGCCGAGGGTCGACAAGGTGAACGGGATGCCGGCCGCCGCCGCGGCGGACGCCCCCGCGCTCTCGCCCTCGGTCTGCATGAGGCGGGTGAACCCCGTCGGGGCGATCCCGAACGGCAGAGCGGACGGGCCGCCGAGGATCTCGCACGTGGTGTCGACCTCGGCTGCCGGGCGCAGGATGTCGGGGTGGAACTCGATGTCCTCGAACGCCCGCCGCGCGCGGTCGAGCGACAGCTCCCCCTCGGCGGCGCCGTCGGTGTAGTCGAACGCCGCCTTCGGCGTCCGCCGCTTGGCGATCGTGCGCAGGTCCGCGATCGTCAGCGCCGCCTCGAGCCGTCGCGTCCGCGGATCGAGCTCGGGCTTCTTGAACTGCAGGAGCTCGAGGAGCTCGCCGACCTTGGGCAGCTGCCGCCGGACCATGGACACCCCCGCACGTCGAATGTGGTCAGACCACGCTACCGGCTCGCGAGAGCACACGCTCCCGCCGAGAGCACACGTTCCGCGCCGACCGAGCGTGCGGTCTCGCGCCGAACGTGTGATCTCGGCAGCACCGAGACGGTGCCGTCAGTGCGTGGTGGGCGCCGGGGCGGAGACGGGGGTCGGCGTCCGCACGAACGCGGCCAGGACGATCACGGCCAGAGACAGGCACGCCGCCGTGAAGAACGCCGAATGGATGCCGCTCGCCGTGGCATCCACCGTCGAGGTCCCCCCGTCGGCCAGCGCCGACGCCGAACCGACCGTCATGAGCGTGACGAACACGGCCGTGCCGGCGGCGCCGGCCAGCTGCTGCACCGTCGAGACGATCGCCGACCCGTGGGGGTAGAGCGGCCGCGGCAGCGAGCCCAGCGCCGAGGTCATCAGCGGGGTGAACATGAACGCCAGGCCGAGGCTCAGCAGGCAGTGCACCGCGACGACCAGTCCGACGGGCGTCGAGGCCGACAGCGTCGCGAAACCCCACAGCGCGAGGCTCGCGACGATGGAGCCGGGCAGGACCAGCGGCCGGGCGCCGAAACGGTCGAAGAGGTTGCCGACGATGGGCGCCATGAGGCCCATGAGCAGACCGCCCGGCAGCAGCATGAGCCCGGTCGGCAGGGTGCCGAGGCCGAGGACGTTCTGCAGGTACAGCGGCAGCAGGATGAGCACGCCGAACAGCGTGGTCATGGCGACCACGACGAGCACGACCGCGATCGAGAACGTCGAGTGCCGGAACACGCCGAGGTCGAGCAGAACGCGGTCCGTCCCGGCCAGACGCAGCTGGCGCACGACGAACGCCGCGAGCGCCACCGCACCGAGGACCAGCGGGATCCAGACGGGGACCACCGCGTGGCCGCCGGCGGCCTCGCCGATGCTCGACAGGCCGAAGATGATGCCGCCGAACGCGACGGCGGACAGGACGACCGAGAGGACGTCGAGGGTGACGCGGGCGGTGTCGGTGAGGTTGCGCACCCAGCGGGCGCCGAGCGCGATCGCGACGAGGGCGATCGGGATCATGACGATGAACATGGCCCGCCAGGGGAACACCGACAGGATCAGCCCGGACACCGTCGGGCCGACGGCCGGGGCGACCGAGATGACGATCGAGATCAGGCCCATCATGCGGCCGCGGCGGTGCGCGGGGACGACGTTCAGCACCGTCGTGAACAGCAGCGGGATCATGATGGCGGTTCCGGAGGCCTGGACCACGCGACCGACGAGCAGCACCCCGAAGCCGGGGGCGACCGCGGCGACGACCGTGCCGAGGGTGAACAGCCCCATCGCCGCGAAGAACAGGGAGCGCAGCGGGAACCGCTGGATGAGGAATCCGGTCACGGGGATGACGACGGCCATCGTCAGGAGGAAG
>VGAV01000366.1 GCA_016870695.1 Actinomycetota bacterium
GTCGTCGGCGCGGGGGGCGTGCTCGTGGCGATGGGGGTGATGGTCGGCTTCGCAGCCTGGCTCTCTGCTGCCATCGGCGATCGACCGCCTGAAGCGCCGGGGCCGCAGTCTGCGCCGGCTTGAGCATTGCTGCGGTGCCGACCGTCACAGGACGCCATGAGCAGGAGCGCCGTACGACGGCCGCCGCAGGCACGGCGCCGGACGGCGCAGCGCGGCTCGGTAAACTGGAACTCCCGCCTTCGCGGCATCCCTTCGCCTCTTCCGACCATTGGAGCCACCGTGGCCGAACAGTCCCGCCTCGACAAGGTCATCTCCCTCGCCCGCCATCGCGGCTTCGTCTTCCAGGCCGGTGAGATCTACGGCGGTTCGCGGTCGGCCTGGGACTACGGCCCCCTCGGCACGGAGCTGAAGGAGAACATCCGGCGGCAGTGGTGGCAGACTTTCGTCCGCGGGCGCGGCGACATGGTCGGTCTGGACTCGAGCATCATCCTCCCCAAGCGCGTCTGGGAGGCGTCGGGCCACGTCGCGACGTTCACCGACCCGCTCGTGGAGTGCCTGAGCTGCCACAAGCGCTTCCGCGCGGACAACCTCATCGAGGACTTCGAGGCGCGCAAGGGCCGCAAGGCCGAGAACGGGCTCGCCGACGTGCCGTGCCCCAACTGCGGCACGAAGGGCCAGTACACGGAGCCGAAGTCCTTCTCGGGCCTGGTCAAGACCTACCTCGGCGTCGTCGACGACGAGTCGGGCCTGTACTTCCTCCGCCCCGAGACCGCGCAGGGCATCTTCGTCAACTTCTCGAACGTGCTCACGGCATCCCGTCGCAAGCCCCCGTTCGGCGTCGGCCAGGTGGGCAAGGCGTTCCGCAACGAGATCACGCCGGGCAACTTCATCTTCCGCACGCGCGAGTTCGAGCAGATGGAGATCGAGTACTTCACGCCGCCCGCCGAGGCGAACGAGTGGTTCGAGCACTGGGTGGAGGCGTGCTGGGACTGGTTCGTCGACCTCGGCATCGACCCCGAGAACATGAAGCGCTTCGACGTCCCCGAGGACGACCGCGCCCACTACTCGGCCGGCACGATCGACGTCGAGTACCGCTTCGGGTTCCCTGGCAAGGAGTGGGGCGAGCTCATGGGCGTCGCCAACCGCACCGACTACGACCTCAAGAGCCACTCGGACGCCTCGGGCACGAGCCTGACGTTCTTCGACCAGGCCTCGGGCGAGAAGTACACGCCGTACGTGATCGAGCCGTCCTTCGGTCTCACGCGCGCCATGATGGCCTTCCTCGTCGACGCGTATCGCGAGGAGGAGGTGCCGAACGCCAAGGGCGGCACCGACACCCGCACCGTCCTCAAGCTCGACCCGCGTCTGGCCCCCGTCAAGGCGGCCGTGCTGCCCCTGTCGCGCAACGAGCGCCTGTCGCCGCTGGCGCGCGAGGTCGCCGACACGCTGCGCAGCGCAGGCTGGAACGTCGACTTCGACGACGCCGGCGCGATCGGTCGCCGTTACCGTCGCCAGGACGAGATCGGCACCCCGTTCTGCGTCACCATCGACTTCGACTCGCTCGACGACAACGCCGTGACGGTCCGCGACCGCGACACCATGGGCCAGGAGCGCATCCCGCTCGACGGTCTGCACGCCTACCTGGCGGAGCGTCTGCGCGGCGCCTAACGTCTTTCACGGATGAGAACGGATGCCACGGCCTCGGGGTCGCGGCATCCGTTCTTCTTTTGCTGCTCTGAGAACGGACGTCAGCGCCGGGGCTGCGTGCTCGCGCGGACGATCAGCCTCGGCTCGGTGGTCTCGACGCGGGCCTCGGGGGCGTCGTCGTCCCACAGGGAGGCGAGCAGCGACAGGCAGGCTGCGCCGAGCTCCCGCGGCTCGAGGTCGAACGAGGTCACGGCGGGGCTCAGCAGCGCGTGAATGGGCTCGTCGACGTAGGCGGCGAGGAGCAGGTCGGCGCCCACCGTGCGACCGGCGCGCGTCGCCGCGGCGAGGGCGGGCGCCGCGGAGCCGCTGGGGACGACGACGAGCGCGTCGAGGGGGGCGGCATCCATCAGGTCCGTGACGGCGGCGTCGACCTCGTCGGCCGTCGGGACGAACGGGATGACGCGCGTCTCCACGCGGGGCTCGTGCGCGTCGACGACGGCGGTGACGGCCTCGCTCCACGCGGTCCCCGGGGGCGGCAGCACCGCACCGATGCGCGTGGCGCCCTGCTCCCCGAGGTGGGACAGGAGTCGCCGGGTGGCGGAGGCGTGATCGGCGACGACGCTCGCGCTCACCTCGTCACCGCCCCCTACCACGTGCTCGCCGCTGACGACGGGACGACCGGCGTCCAGGATGCCGCGGATTCCCGGGTCCTCCGTGGTGGCGTCCACGACGATGAAGCCGTCGACGAACGCGGTGGGCGGTGCGGCGTCGTCGTCGCGGTGGGGCAGGAGGATCACCGACAGGCCGCGGCGGTCGGCGGCATCCACGACCCCGAAGGCGAACTCGGTGTAGTACGGCAGGCGGGTCGCCCCGGACGGGAGGTGGAGGCCGACGGCCCCGTACCGGGCGGTGCGCAGGCTGCGTGCGGGGGCGTTCACGACGTAGCCCAGCTCGCGGGCGACGGCGAGGACCCGCTCGCGGGTCTCGGCGGACACCCCGGCCTTGTCCCGCAGGGCGAAGGAGGCCGCGGCGATCGACACGCCCGCCGCGGCGGCCACGTCGTGCAGCGTCTTCTTGCGGGCAGCCATCGCGCTCGACGTTACCGGAGCGGTCGGCGGTCGCCTCTTGCGCACGAGCCAACTTAAACGTTTAATGTGTCTGAAACAGAACGGGCGGGAGAACGGAAACACCGGGTCCCTAGCCTCGGCTCCACCGGCCGCGATCGACGACGACCCGACCGGAGCCCCACACCGCTCGCCGGCTCGCCCGGCTCGTTCGAAGGAATCCGACGTGTCCGCTCCCACCCGCGCCGCCGCGACCCCCGTCGCCGACGTCCGCCTCCCCCTGCGCCTCCCCACCGCGAGCGCGACGTTCGTCGTCGGGATCGCGGGCTACCTCGGCGTGAACCTGTCGCCCTACATGATCGCCGCCGCGCAGGAGGGCACCGGCTCGGACCTCGAGGCCGCCAGCTGGCTCGTCACCGGCGCGCTCCTGCTCACCGCGCTGACCGGTCTCGGCGTCGCGCGTCTGTGCGCCGGCGCACGGCGTCGCCCGGTCGCGCGGATCGGCTTGGCGCTCGCCGTCGTCGGCTTCGGCGTCGCCGCGCTCGTCCCCGCGCTCATCCCGGCCGGC
>VGAV01000367.1 GCA_016870695.1 Actinomycetota bacterium
CAGGGGACGCTCACCGCCCGGGCCGGGCGCGCGTCGGTGGAGGTGCGCCTGCCCTGGTACCGGGCGCTGCCGGCATCCTGCATCTCCGGAGCGCGGCTCGCCGTCGACGGCGTCGAGGCCCCCGCGGAGTCGCTGCGGTGGGAGATGAACGGCGAGGAGCTCACCTTCGCCGAGATGAAGACGAACACCGCGCAGTGGTGGTTCCCGACCGACTCGGCGGTCCTCTCCGGCGACATCGCGATGGATGCCGGGGAGCACGAGGTCCGGGTCGACCTCGAGCTCTACATCCCGTACATCATCATCACCGACGACCAGGTGCTCCACATCGAGGAGCACGACACGAAGACGATGACCGTCCGCCAGGTCGAGGAGGCCCGCGCATGACCGACTCCGCCTCGAAGGGCACGCCCATCCAGGGCGTCACGCTCTACAGCTTCACCCGCGCGTTCCACGGCCGCGAATACGATCTCGACCAGCTCATCCGCAAGACCGCCGCCGAGGGGTTCGGGCCCGGCCTGGAGATCATCGGGTTCTCCAGCTTCCGTGGCTTCCCCGAGATCGACGACCACTTCGCCGGCCGGTTCGACGACCTCGTGCAGGAGGTCGGGCTCGTCCGCACCTCCCTGGCGGTGAACGCCGACATCGGCCTGCGCCCCGACAAGCTGATGGACCAGGACGAACTGATCGCCTACATGCGCCGGCAGATCGCTGCCGCGGCGAAGCTCGGGTTCCCCATCGCCCGCGTGCAGATCTCGCTCACGCCCGACTCGATGGAGGCGCTGGCCCCCATCGCCGAGGAGTACGGCGTCACCCTCGCCCTCGAGGTGCATGCGGACCAGTACGCCTCGCACCCGCGGATCCTGGCGCTGCGCGACCGCTACGAGAAGGTCGGCTCGCCCTTCCTCGGCTTCACGATGGACTGGGGCGCTACCGTCTCGGGCTTCGCGCCCTCGCTTATCGAGGCCTACCGCCGCCGCGGGGCCTCCGAGGAGCTCCTGTCCGCCGTCGTCGCCCTGTGGGACGAGTACTACGAGCAGGGCCCGCCCGCCGACCAGGCCGACCACGGTCAGCGCTTCGGCCGGTTCATCGGCCTCGGCCACCAGTACGGGCGTCCGGACCTCGGCATCGACTTCGGCATCAACGGCACGGGCCTGTTCGGTCCCGCCCGCGTGGACGACTGGCTCGAGATCTTCCCCTGGATCCGCCACGTGCACGGCAAGTTCTTCGGCATCGACGAGAACGGGAACGAGCCCTCCGTGCCGGTCGCCGACCTCATCACGCTCCTCGTGGACAACGGCTACACCGGTGCCGTCTCGAGCGAGTACGAGGGATGGCACTGGAACCACTGGCAGAGCCCGTTCGAGATCATCCGCGGCGAGCAGGCCCTCCAGCGCGCCGCCGCCGAGAAGGCGGGCTCCCGCATGATCACGGATGCCGCGGAGGCCCGCCGCATCCTCGACACCCACCTCGCACACGCCGTACGCGCCTGAAAGGACCCCTCATGAGCGAAGGCATCGCCGGGACCGGCATCAAGCTCGGGACCACCCTCTACTCCATGACCAGCGAGTTCGCCGCCGGTCAGTACACTCCCGAGACCCTCATCAAAGAGGTGCACGACCAGGGCATCGGCCCGGGGGTCGAGTTCAACTTCGCGCAGCTGCTGCGCTCCTACCCGGACGTCGACGCCGACTTCGTGAAGCTCTGGTTCGCCTCGCTCGAGAAGTACGGGCTCGAGGCCAGCGCGGTCGGGACGAATCTCGACATGGGTCGCGTCAAGACGCGCGACATGACCCCCGACGAGGAGCACGAGTTCCTCGCCCGCCAGCTCAAGGCCGCCCACACCCTCGGGTTCACGAGGATCGTGATCCGCTCCCACGGCAAGGAGCTGCTGCGCAGCCTGCTGCCCCTGGCCGAGAAGTACGACCAGAAGCTGGGCTACGAGATCCACGCGCCGTCCGGCCCCAACGACCCGCACGTCCTGCAGATCCGCGAGATGTACGACGAGCTGCAGTCCGACCGGCTGGGGTTCACTGCCGACTTCTCCTCGACCATGCACTCGCTGTCGCCGACGCTCCTGCGCACGCTCGGGCAGATGGGCATGGACGAGAAGCACTTCCCGGTGATGGAGGAGATCTGGCACGAGCCGACGCCCATGCACGTCCGCAACCAGAAGTTCGAGGACTACCTGTCCGGTGAGGGCGTCGACTTCCTGCGGTTCGGGCCCTTCACGCGTCTCGCCTTCAACATGCACGGTCTGGTGCCGCCGGAGGAGTGGCTCGACATCATGCCGCAGATCTTCCATGTGCACGCGAAGTTCTACGACATCGGCCCCGACGGCGAAGAGCCCGCCATGGACATCCCGCGGATCGTGAAGCAGTTCGTGCTCGGCGGGTACGAGGGATACCTCTCCAGCGAGTGGGAGGGCCACGCCTTCAGCGATCTGGGCGAGAGCGACCCGATCGACCTGGTCAAGAAGCAGCACGCCCTCATGCGGGCGGCCATCGAGGACACGGTCGCCGAGCATTCCGTCACGACCCCCGGCGCGGCGCAGCCGGCGTGAGCGGGACGACTTGGATCACGAAGGAGTGACAATGACGAACACCGCCGAGGCATCCGTCTCCGAGCTCGTCGCCGAGGTCGCCCGCCTCCGCACGCAGGTCGAGGCCGCGCACGCGCTGGCTCAGCGCGCCGAGGACCGCGGGCAGGTGGAGAACCTGTTCAACCGGTACATGTACCTGCACAACGCCTTCGAGGACGAGCAGATCATCCCCCTCTGGGTGAAGGAGGGAACGGAGGGCATCCGCGCCCGGTACACCAACGCCGGTCAGTACACGACCTGGAAGAGCGTCACCGACTACCACCGCGGGCGCCCGCACCCCGAGGGCAAGCTCATCCTGCACGCCACCACCACGCCCGTGATCGAGGTCGCGGCCGACGGCCGGACCGCCAAGGGCGTCTGGATGATGGCCGGCACGGAGTCGGGGCTGACCGACCCGACGGTCGCGGAGGCCTTCCCCGACATGTACTCGCCCGCGGAGGTGCTCGGCAAGAAGGTCTGGGCGCACTGGGTGTGGTGCAAGTACGCGATCGACTTCCTCAAGCAGGACGGCGAGTGGAAGTTCTGGAAGTTCCGCTGCTACGAGCTGGCCCATGCACCGTTCGAAGAGAACTGGGTGAGCTTCGGCCTGAAGAACCAGGGCGCGTTCGACCTCGACCTCATGTACTTCGGCGACGACGGCAAACCCGTCTTCATGCCCCCGGCCGACGAGCCGGTGCC
>VGAV01000368.1 GCA_016870695.1 Actinomycetota bacterium
TCGACGTACATCGAACGGAACTTCAGCATCGCGAACGTCCGGCCCTTCAGCCCCACCCGTTCCTGACGGAACAGCGCCCCGCCCGGGCTGGACCCGCGCACGAGGAACGCGATCGCGATGAGCAATGGCGACAGCAGCAGGATGAGGGACGCGGATGCCACGATGTCGAACGCCCGCTTCACGTGCAGGCGCCCGCCGTCGTAACGAGGCGTCTCCACGTGCAGCAGCGGCAGACCCGCGACCGGCCGGGAGTGGATGCGGGGACCGCCGACGTCCGTCAGGCTCGGTGCCACGACCAGGTGCTGGCGCCCCGGCTCGAGCTGCCAGCTCAGCTCGCGGACCGTCGCCGGGCTGAGCTCGTTCGCGCTGGAGATGAGCACCGTGTCCGCCCCCAGCAGCTCCAACGCCTCGACCACCGAGACCGCCGTCGCCCGCGGCGTGGCCGAGCTGTCGACCGGCGACACGAAGCCGTCCGGATCGTAGGAGCCGACGACGTGCAGCCCCGCGCCGGGGACCTTCTGCAGGTCGCGGACGAGCGGCTCCACGGCATCCAGGTCCCCCACCACGAGCACCTTGTGGGACATGCGCCCGCGTCGCCGCTGGGCCACCAGCCACCGTCGGGCGAGCCACCGCCCGGCCACGAGGCCGACCCCGGTCGACACGCCGCCGATGGCGAGGATGGCGTGCAGACCCGCGAGCGAGGTCACGTAGGCGACGAGGGCGACGCCGGCGAAGGTGAACATCACCGACAGCAGGACGGCGCGGTACTCGCGGCTGCCGACGCCGAAGACCCGGGGGACGCGGCTGCCGGTCGACGAGAGCGTGACGAGCATCGCCGCCGCCAGGACGGCCAACGGGATGCCGACCGGCACCCACACCCGCTCATCGAGCAGCGGAAGCATGTGCGGCTGCGAGCCGAACACGGCCGCCGCCAGGAGGGAGGCCACGACGATGATCACGTCGATCACCACCAGGCCGCGTGCGTAGCGGCGCGCCCACCTCTCCCGCGCGAACGTCGGCGCCGCGCTGTCGCGGCGCGGCACGTCCTCGACAACGTCCTCTTGCCGTCGTGTGATCGTCACTGGGCACCCCCCATCATCGGCTCGCCGCCGGGCTCCCCTCCCGCCACGCGAACCACTTCCCCGAGGTCAGCATGAACCCGTCCGGTGGAGAAAGGGTTACCCCCGTGTTACGGGGATGTGGAGTTTGCCCGCGCCCGGGGAGCGACGGTCCGCGGGCCACGTCGGGCGACCTTCACGCCCGGGAAACGCCCGCTTCACGTTCGGCGGTTACTGTCGCGCTCATGAGCAACCTGGGGGGCCGCGCTCGCGGGGACGGGCGCACGGAAGGCCGGCGCGGATGAGCCCGGCCGAGTCGATCACGGTGCTGCACTCGCTGGCGCCGCCGGACGGCACCACCCGGTACGTGGACCAGATGACCGACGGAGCGCCCGACGACGTCCACGTCACGTATTTCAGCTGGCGGCGGGCGCTCACCGGGCGCTACGACGTCCTGCACCTGCACTGGCCGGAATTCCTGCTGCGCGGCCGGACGCGGCGGCAGCGCCTGCGCCGCCGTCTCGCGATGCGGGGGACCCTCCTGCGCGCCCGCCTCACGCGGACGCCGATCGTCCGCACCGCGCACAACATCGCCCCGCACGAGGACGGCTCCCACGCGGAGATGCAGCTGCTGCGCGCCGTGGACCGCGCCACGACGACCTGGATCCGTCTGAACGACGCGACCCCGCTCGCGGACGGAGCGCACGGCACCACGATCTTGCACGGCCACTACCGCGACCGCTTCGCCGCGCACCCGCGCCGCGAGCGCGTCGACGGACGCGTGCTCTACTTCGGGATCATCCGCCCGCGAAAGAACGTCGAGCAGCTCATCGACGTCTTCACCCGCCGGGACCGCCCCGGCTCGCACCTGCGCATCGTCGGGTCGCCGACGCCGGAGCTGGCCGAGCGCATCACCGCCCGGGTCGACGGCCGCGACGACGTCTCGGCGCGACTGGCGTTCGTGGACGACGACGAGCTCGTCGCCGAGGTCAGCGCCGCCACGCTGGTCGTGCTGCCCTACGCCGAGATGCACAACTCCGGCGCGGCGCTCGTGGCGCTCTCGCTCGACCGTCCCGTGCTCGTGCCGCGCAGCGACGCCAACACCGCGCTCGCCGCGGAGGTCGGCCCCGGCTGGGTGCGCCAGTTCGACGGGGCGCTCGACGAGGACGATCTCACGACCGCGCTCGCCGCGGCGGCGGAGATCGACCCGGCCGCCCGCCCCCGGCTCGAGGGCCGCGACTGGGACGAGGTCGGCCGTCGCCACCGCGACGTCTATCGTGAGGCCATGGCCCGCGCCCGAGGAGGACGACGATGACCCCTATCCGCCGGAAGAGCCTGGCCGCCGCGGCCCTGGCGGTCCTTGCGCTGACCGTCACCGCCTGCACGCCGGGAGGGAACGCAGAGCCGACGGCCGCTCCCATCGTCGTCGAGAAGGACCTCACCTACCCCGGGGGCGATGGCAGCGCCCTCGGCGTCGACGCCTGCCGCCCCGACGACGACACCGCGCACCCCGCGGTCGTCCTCGTCCACGGCGGGGCCTTCTCCGAGGGCGACCGCACCACCATGGCTGGCGTGTGCAACGAGCTCGCGAAGAACGGGTACGCGGCTTTCGCGGTCGACTACCGCCAGCTCCCCGCGACCTATCCGGCCCAGATCGACGACGTCCAGGCGTCCGTCCTCTGGCTTCGCGATCCCGAGCAGGTCGAGCGCTTCCGCCTCAGCTCGACCGTCTCGCTCCTCGGCAGCTCCGCGGGCGCCATCATCTCCCTCAGCACGGCCGCTGCGCTCGCCGGCAACGACGCGCCCGTCGCCTCGGTCGTCGCCCTGTCGCCGGCGGCCTCGCTCACCGCGGACGCCGCGGAGCTCGGGGACCCGCGACCGGACCTGGAGAAGGTCGTCCTCGGGTACCTGGGGTGCGACGTCATCACGGACTGCCCGATCGCCGAGCAGGCGTCGCCCGTGGCATCCGCCGCACTGCTGCCGCCGACGCTCATCGTGCACGGCACCGACGAGCTCATCCCGCTGGCGCAGGCGGAGCTCCTCGACGACGCGCTGTCGACCGACGGCATCGAGCACGAGCTCGTCGTCGTCGACGGCACGCGGCACGGCCTGCAGCTGCTCGACAGCGCCGTGAAGGCCGACGTGATCGAGTTCCTCGGCGCGCACGCGTCCTGAGCGGCATCCCTCCCCCAGCCCTTCCCC
>VGAV01000369.1 GCA_016870695.1 Actinomycetota bacterium
ACCCCCGCCGAGGGCACCGCCCTACACGCGTGGGCCCGCCACCGCGACCAGGACGGGCAGCTGCTGTCGGCCCGCCAGGCCGGGGTCGAGCTGCAGAACAGCTTCCGTCCCATGATCGCCGTCGCACGGTTCGTCGCCTTCGCCGCCAAAGAGCTGTTCGACCGCCCCGAGTGGCGGGCGAGGATCGCCGCCGAGGCGGCCGAGACGGGTGCCCTGGTGGGCGGGCCGAGCGCCACCGCCTTCGCCCAGGAGATCCGCCGCACCGCACCGTTCGTCCCGATGCTCCCGGCCTGGGCGGTCGACGACGTCGAGCTCGACGGCGAGCGCGTCGCGGCGGGCGGGCGGGTCGTGCTGGACATCCTCGGCACCGACACCGACGATCGGTCCTGGCGCGCTCCCGGGACGTTCGATCCCGACCGGTTCCGCGGCGTCGACGACTACGAGGCCATCGAGACCTTCGTCCCCCACGGCGGCGGAAACGTCGCCACGGGTCACCGCTGCCCCGGCGAGAAGCTGGCGATCGCGGGCCTCGCCGCGGCCGTCGCGGCGCTGAGCGACCCGCGCATCCGCATCTCCGGACGCGGGCTGCAGGTCAACCGTCGGCGGATGCCCACCAAGCCCCGCTCGGGCGGTCGCATACGCCCGGCGGACGCC
The DNA here is from genome assembly GCA_016870695.1 of Actinomycetota bacterium. Lineage (GTDB taxonomy): Bacteria > Actinomycetota > Actinomycetes > Actinomycetales > Microbacteriaceae > Microbacterium. The sequence continues at coordinate 655 of VGAV01000369.1, forward strand.
CCGTCGCGCTGCCCCTTCCACCGGGGGTAGGCGCCGGCGGGGCGCGTCCCCGCGCGACGTCGGCGATCGGTGCGCGCGGGTGTCGCGGACGGCGGTGTACTACGGTTCACCCCGGGAGTACGCCGCGCCCTCTCGCCATCCGTCCCCGTTCTCGGTTCAAATGGAGGGGTCGCTGTCCACGCGGCGGCACCTTCCGCCCGACCGAGGAGACGTCATGCCGAGCAGGACACCCCGCGCCACCCCCGACCTGAAGGTGGCGCTGGTGTGCGATTACTCGCTCGACTACCTCGGCGGTGCGCAGTCCGCCTTCCTCGACGAGGCACGCATCCTCGCCGCCGACGGTGCCCACGTGACCGTCGTCGCCCCCCGGGCGAAGGCGTCCCGTCGTTCGGCCGCCGCCCACCCGGCGACCGAGAACCCCGCGATGCTCGACGTCGAGGTGCGGCGCGTCCTGCCCGGGCTGGACCTGCCGCTGCTGCGGAACCGCCCGCAGCTGCGGCGCCGTCTCCGCGAGGAGTTCACCGCCCGCGGCATCCAGGTCGTCCACGTGCATTCCGAGTTCGGCCTCACCGCGGCCGCGATCGACGTCGCCCGCGAGCTGGGCCTGCCCGTGGTGCACACGGTCCACACGTTCTTCTGGCAGGCGCGGATGCCGGCCGTGTTCGAGCCGATCGCGGCGGTCATCACCCGCACTTTCGCCCGGTGCGTCCGCTCGCACCCGGTGTCGGGCACCGCCCTCGCGCCCTCGGCCACCGATTCCGCCCTCCGCGGTATGACACTCTCGACCGCGGAACGGGCGGACGTGGTCGTCTCCCCCTCCGCACATCAGGCCGACCGTCTCCGGGCGGCCGGCGTGCACCGCGTCGCGGTGATCCCCAACGCCGCGCCGGAGGCGACGCAGGCGGAGCCCCTCACGTCCGTCGACGGACCCGTGCGGCTCGTCTGGGTCGGACGGCTGGCGCCGGAGAAGCGCGTGCTCGAGTTCGTGCGCGCGGCCCGGACGGCCCAGGCGCTTCTCCGCCCCGGCGCCCTCTCGATCGAGATCATCGGCGACGGCCCGTTGCGGCGTGCCGTGGAGGACGCCGCCGACCCCGCCGGTCCCGAGCCGCGTCCCGACATCCTCGTCACCGGTCGCCTGTCGCGCGACGAGGTGCGCGCGCGTGTCCGCCGCGCCCATCTCGTGGCGCTGACCTCGCTCGGCTTCGACAACCAGCCGGTGGTCGTCGTCGAGGCCTTCACCGAGGCCCGGTCGGTCGTCTACGTGGACGCCGACCTCCGCGAGGGGCTGTCCGAGGGCGGCATCCTCGTCCCCTCGGACGTCCCGGGCATGGCGGAGGCGCTCGTGCGGCTCGTGCGGCAGCCGTCCGACATCGTCGACGCCTCCCGCCGCGCCCACCGCGCGGCCGCCGTCTTCTCGCCCGCCCATCATGCCGAGCTCCTGCGTCGCGTCTATGCCGACGCCGGTGCTCCGGTGGCGGCGCCGGCGCGCTGACCGGCCCGCGGGGGCAGGACAGGACACGGGATGCCACCGCGGTGGCATCCCTCCCCTCCCGACCCGCGCGGGTGAGGACTAGTCCCTGCGGTACGGGCTCGGCACCACCGGGAGCGTCCCGGTGTAGCCGTCGCGCTCGGCCGCGAGCGCAGCGATCCTCGACCGGCACGCGAACCAGCCGGCGGCGATGAGAACGCTGGCCACGACCGTCACGATGAGCGTCGCCGGCGAGTCGATGAACACGAGCACCAGGACCGCGGCGAGGAAGACGAGCGTCAGATAGCCGGTGTGGGGCGAGCCGATCATGCGGAACGACGGTCGCTCCAGCTCTCCGCGGTCGGCGAGCTGCTTCAGGCGCAGCTGGCAGAGCACGATGGTGGCCCACGTGACCACGATGCCGACCGATGCGACGCTGAGGACGATCTCGAACGCCTTCTCGGGGACGAGGTAGTTCAGCGGCACGCCGAGGAGCGCGACGGCGGCGGTGATCGCGATGCCGCCGTAGGGGACGCCCGCCTTGTTCATCCGGCCGGCGAAGCGCGGGGCCGACCCGGACACGGACATCGACCTCAGGATCCGCCCCGTCGAGTAGAGGCCGGCATTGAGCGAGGAGAGCGCGGCCGTCAGCACGACGAGGTTCATGACCACGTCGGCGCCCTCGACACCGATCGACGCGAAGAACGTGACGAAGGGACTCTCCCCCGCCGAGTAGGCGGTGTACGGCAGCAGCAGCGACAGGAGCAGCACCGACCCGACATAGAACACCGCGACGCGGAGGACCACCGAGTTGATCGCGCGCGGGAGGACCTTCTCGGGGTTCTTCGTCTCTCCGGCCGCCGTGCCGATCAGCTCGATCGAGGCGTAGGCGAAGACCACGCCCTGCATGAGGAGGATGGCCGGCAGCAGCCCGGCGGGGAAGAACCCGCCGTTGTCGGCGATGAGCGAGAAGCCGGTCGGGGAGCCGGAGGGCGTCCCGAACACGACGAAGTAGATGCCGACGGCGAGGAAGACCACCAGCGCCGCGACCTTGATGAGCGCGAACCAGAACTCGAGCTCGCCGAACACCTTGACCGAGACGAGGTTGACCCCCAGC
>VGAV01000370.1 GCA_016870695.1 Actinomycetota bacterium
CCGGGCGCGACGCCGAGGTCGACGTGCTGCGCCGCCACGCCGGCGGCTTCGACCCGCGCCGCCTCGACGTCGCCGGGATCGCGGCCGTCGTGAGCGCCGACGACATCCTCGCCGCGCAGCGGGCGGCCGCCGCCGTGGCCGTGACCGACGACGTGCTCGGCTACGTGGTGGACCTCGCGCGCGCCACCCGCCAGAGCCCGTCGGTGCAGCTGGGCGTGAGCCCCCGTGCGTCGACCGGGCTGCTCAGCGCCGCGAAGGCGTGGGCATGGCTCGGCGGATACCCCGCGATCACCCCCGACCACGTGCAGACGATGGTCGTGCCGGCATGGCGGCACCGCATCCGGCTGCGTCCCGAGGCCGAGATCGAGGGGGTATCGGTGGATGCCATCCTGACCTCGGTCCTGCAGCAGACCCGCGTCCCGCTCTGATGTTCGTCACGGGTCGTCTGGCGCTGCTCCTGGCCGCGGGGGTGGTGCCGCTGGTGCTGCTCAGCGCGGCGGGGGTGCCGCCGTGGGCGTTCGTCGGCGCGTGGGTGCTCCTCTGCGCGGCGCTGACCGCGTTCGACGTCGTCGCCGCCGCCGATGCCCGCGCCGTCGAGGTCACCCGGCGCCTGCCGGAACGGGTGCTGCGCGACGAGGCCGTCGCCGGCGAGCTCCGGGTGCGCAACCTCGGCCGCCGGACCCTGCGCGCGGTGATCCGGGACGCGTGGCAGCCCACGGCCGGCGCACCCGCGGCGCGCCTGCGGATGACGGTCCCGCCCGGCGAGCGCCGGGGCGCCCCGCTGCCGCTGCGCCCCCGCCGACGTGGCGAGCTGCGCAGCGACTTCGTCGTCATCCGCGCGGCCGGCCCGCTCCGGCTCGCCGGGCGCCAGGCCCGTGTCAACGCGCCCGCCCGTCTGCGCGTGCTGCCGCCGTTCACCTCGCGTCGGCACCTCGCCTCCCGGGTGGCCCGACTGCGCGAGCTCGACGGCAACACGAGCCTGCAGGTGCGCGGGCAGGGCACCGAGTTCGACAGCCTGCGGGAGTACGTCCGCGGCGACGACGTCCGCTCGATCGACTGGCGCGCCACCGCACGGGCGGGCACGACCATGCTCCGCACGTGGCGTCCGGAGCGCGACCGGCACGTGGTCGTCGTCATCGACACCGGGCGCACCTCCGCGGCCCGCGTCGGCGACGGAGCGCGACTGGATGCCGCCCTGGAGGCGACCCTCCTGCTGTCCGCGCTCGCGACGCGCGCCGGCGACCACGTGCATCTCGTGATGTTCGACCGGGTCGCCCGCGCCCGCGTCACCCGCGTGGACGGCGCGCAGCTCCTGCCGGCGCTCGTCGACGCCATGGCTCCGGTGGAGCCGCAGCTCATCGACACGGACTGGGATGCCGCCCTCGCGCAGGTGCGGGGGCTCGCGGTCCGCCCGTCGCTCGTGGTGCTGCTCACCGCGCACGACGATCCCGAGGCGGCGCGCGGCTTCCTCGCCGCGCTGCCCGCGGTGGCCCGGCGCTCCCGCCTGCTCGTGGCGACGGCCACCGACTCCCCCGGCGATGAGCCCGACCGCAGGGACGCGCAAGCCGTGTACGCCGCCGCGGCGGTCGAGCGCGCGCGGCACGACGCGGAGCGCGTGCGCGACGCCGTCGTGCGCGCGGGCGGCGACGCGGTGACGGCGTCGGCCGAGGACCTCCCGCCGCTCGTCGCCGACCGGTACCTCGCTCTGAAGGCCGCCGGGCGGCTCTGACGCGTACCACACCGACCCCCTATGCGCCGGTCGACATACGACGCGGCTTATCCTGGGGGGTACCCTTCGAGCCGTCCGCGCGTCCCCTCCGTGCCCGGGCTGCCCCGTCTACGCACAGGATGCGGGAGATCTCTTGCCAGGAAACGCCACGACCCGCTTCGACGATGTGGCCCTCGTATCGGTGGCGAGCGTCCTGCCCAGCCGCGTGACGACCTCCGACGACATCGAGGACCGTCTCGCGCCGGCCCTGCACCGTCTGCGCCTCAAGCCGGGACTCCTGCGCCGCGTCGCGGGCGTCAACGAGCGCCGCAACTGGGCGGAGGGCGAGTCCTCGGACGAGGCCACCATCGCCGCCGGCAAGGAGGCCCTCGCCCAGGCCGGGGTGGATCCGTCCCAGATCGGGCTCATCATCAACACGTCCGTGACGCGCAAGCACCTGGAGCCCTCGGTGGCGGTGCGCCTCCACCACGGCCTCGGGCTGCCGAGCTCGGCGGTCAACTTCGACGTCGCCAACGCCTGCCTCGGCTTCATCAACGGCATGAGCCTGGCGGCCGGGATGATCCAGTCCGGCCAGATCCGCTACGCGCTCATCGTCAACGGCGAGGACGCGGACGAGATCCAGGTCAACACGATCAACCGGCTCGTCCGCGAGGACCTCGACCGCGACGCCTTCATGCAGGAGTTCGCCTCGCTCACCCTCGGCTCGGGCGCGGCCGCCGCCGTCCTGGGCCGCGCGAGCGACCACCCCGAGGGCCACCGCATCGTCGGCGGCGTCACGCGGGCGGCGACCGAGTTCTACGACCTGTGCGTCGGCAGCGTCGACGGCATGTTCACCGACGCCAAGGCCCTGCTGAAGGGCGGGCTCGACCTCGTCGTCTCCGCCTGGAAGGAGGCGAAGGACGAGTTCTCGTGGACGGGCATGGACCGCTACGTCACCCATCAGGTGTCGTCGGTGCACACCTCCGCCATCGTGCGCGCGGCCAAGCTCGACCGCAGCCGGGTGCCGGTGACCTACCCCCACCTCGGCAACGTCGGTCCGGCATCCATCCCCATCACCCTCGTCGACGAGCAGAAGACCCTGCGCCGCGGCGACCGCGTCCTGCTGATGGGAGTCGGGTCCGGCCTCAACACGGGGATGCTGGAGCTGGCCTGGTGACGGTGACCGGTCGGGCCGCGACGCTCCCCCCGGCGGGCCTGCCCGGGCTCGACCCCGCGCTGTCGCGGCTCGTCGACGTCCCCGGTGCCGGCGCCGACGCCGGCACCACCCGGCGCTGGCACATCCTCGACACCGGCCCCGCTCTCGCCGCCCGCGGCGTCGAGCCGGTCGGCACGATCGTCGCCGTCCACGGCAACCCGACCTGGTCGTACCTCTGGCGCTCGTTGGTCGCGCAGTCGCTCGACCGCGCGGACGCCGGGCCCGCGTGGCGTGTCGTCGCCGTCGACCAGCTCGAGATGGGCTTCTCGGAGCGGACCGACGTGCGGCGC
>VGAV01000371.1 GCA_016870695.1 Actinomycetota bacterium
GGTCGCGTGGGCACGCGCGCAGGCGGCGAGCCTCACCGAGTACTTCGTCAAGATCGGGCGCCTGGACGCCACCTCCCCGCCGCTCGACGGCGCGTGGCCGATCCGCTGACGGGCTCCGGCTGCGCGGAGCCCCGTGCCCGTCCGACGCGGCCCCACGCCATCCGCTGACGGGCTCCGGCTGCGCGCACCCCGGAACCCGCGCGTCACGCCGCGGAAACGTGCCGCCCCTACGGTGGCGTCAACGATCCCGGCAGCGGCCGCGTCCGCCTGCCCTCCCTCCTCCGAACGGACCCCCCGCCCATGCGCCACACCCCGGCAGCCCGCCCTGTCCTGCACCGCTCCCTCGTCACCGCCGGCGCCGCCCTGCTGGCGATGGGCCTGGTCTCGTCCTCGGTCATCCCCGCGTTCGCGGCCGACCCCGTCGACGGCGCGCGCACGTCGGGCGATGCGATGTTCCCGAACGTCGGCAACGGCGGCTACGACGCGCTCGACTACGACATCGACGTCGCCTGGACCCCGGATGCCGTGCAGACGGGCTCCGTGGTGGCCGGATCCCTCGTCGCGACGTCGACGATGTCCGCCCGCGCAGCCGTGCCTCTCCGCAGCTTCTCGATGGACTTCGAAGGCCTCGAGATCGACTCCGTCACGGTGGACGGTGTCCCGGCGACCTGGCAGCGCGACGTCGATGTCGACGCCATCCGGCACAAGCTCATCGTGACCCCGGCCACCCCGGTCGACGGGGAGTTCCGCGTCACCGTCGCCTACCACGGCGTCCCCCAGGCGCACGTCGACGCGGACGGCTCGTACGAGGGCTTGAACGCCACGACCGACGGCGCGACGATGCTGGGGCAGCCGATCGGCAGCATGACCGGCTTCCCGCACAACAACACCCCCGGCGACAAGGCGACCTACTCGATCGCCGTGGACGTCCCCACGACGCTCGCCGATGCGACCGGCGCGGGAGCCGCCCCGGCGGCCGCCGTCAGCAACGGCGAGCTGGTCGCGAAGACGCCGACGAACGACGGCGCCCGCACGACGTGGGAATGGCGACAGACGCGCCAGATGGCATCCGAGCTCGTCATCATCTCGATCGGACGCTACGACGTCATCGAGTCGTTGGTGACGCTCGGCAGCGGCCGGACGATCCCGGCGTGGTCCTTCGTCGACTCGACGTCCACCGCCGCGAACAAGGCGACCGTGACGACCGCGGTCGACCAGCTCGGTCCGATCATCCGCGACCTGGAGTCGATCTACGGCCCCTACCCCGGCGGTAGTGCCGGCGTGGTCGTCGACCGCGTCCCGCGTGGCATCAACTACGCGCTCGAGACGCAGGACCGCTCGTTCTTCCCGACCCGCATCGGCTTCAGCACCCTCGTACACGAGCTGGCGCACCAGTGGTACGGCAACAACGTCTCCCCCACGACGTGGACGGACATCTGGATCGCCGAGGGCATGGCCACCTGGTCCGAGAGCTTCTACGGCGGCAGCGACGGGTTCGGCACCGGTCCGGCGTCGCGTGAGCAGCAGTTCGCGGCGTGGGAGGCCACTCCCGCCGACGACGAGGCCTGGACCATCGCCCCGGGCGCGCAGACCGACTCCGCGAGCCTGTACGGCTTCCAGACCTACGACCGCTCGGCGCAGTTCTGGGCGGCGCTGCGCGTCGCGATCGGCGACGACGCGTTCTTCACCCTGATCGAGCAGTGGCAGACCGACTTCGCCGGCACCAGCCGGACCGGGGCGGACCTGCTCGCCCTCGCCGAGGGGGTGTCCGGCCGCGACCTGAGGGCGTTCTACGAGGACTGGATCCTGGATGCCGACAAGCCGGCGTGGCCCGACGAGTTCGCTCTCTCGCTGTCCACCGACACCACGGCGACGCTCGAGCGCGGCGAGGTCGCGACGTACACCCTGACCGCCGACAACACCGGTCTGGTCCCGCTCGCCACCTCGACGGCATCCGTCGACCTCTCCGCCGTCCTCGACCGGGCCTCGATCGATCCCGCGGCGCTGGACCCGGCTCTGACGCTCGTCGGCGACGAGCTCACGTGGACGATCCCCGCCGCAGCCCCGGGCGAGACCGCGTCGGTGTCGTTCCCGGTGACGGTGGACGACGACGCCTCAGGCGGCACCCTCTCGACGACGGCGGCCGCGAGCCTCGGCGGGACCTGCCTGTCATGCGCCGGCGATCTCGCCGTGCAGGAGTACCCGGTGGACGCGCAGGCGCCCGTCATCGAGGGCGACGCGACGGTGGGCTCGACGCTGACCGCGACCACTCCCGGCTGGACCGCCGGCACTTCGTTCACGTACACCTGGGCGATCGACGGGATCTCGATCCCGGATGCCACCGCCCCCACCTTCGTCCTCCCCGCCACCGCCGAGGGGCGCACGGTGACGGTGACGGTCACGGGGTCCCTCGACGGGTACACCGACCGGACGCGGACGAGTGCGCCGGTCGGTCCCGTCGCCGCGGCGGCGGTTCCCGGTCCGTCCCCGTCGGCGCCGGCATCGGCCTCGCCGTCCCCCTCGCCCTCGGCGTCGGCGGCGGCGGTCCCCGGGCCCGCGCGCGGGCAGCTCGGCGTCACCGGCTCGGAGGTGCCGATCGTCGCGATCGTCGCGGCGGCCGGGGCTCTCGTCGCCGGCGCCGCGCTGTCGGTCGTCACCGTGCGCCGGCGACGTCTCCCACGCCAGGCGGACTCGGCCTGATCCTCACGTGACGAACGCCCCCGCCCCGGTTCCGGACGTGGGGGCGTTTCGTCGTGGGAGGTGTCGGGAGTCGTCCTCGGTCCCATCGACCTCGACACCGCGCGACGGCTCGCCGGATCGGCGACGTCGTGGGTCCGGCTGCTCACGCATCCCGTGTCCGGCGCCCCGCTGGTGCTGGACCGGACGACCTATCGCGTGCCGGTCGCCCTCCGTCGCTGGCTCGGTGTGACGTCCCCCACCTGCGTGTTCCCGGGGTGCGGACGGGCTGCGCGCGATTGCGACATCGACCATCGCACCGCCTGGGCCGACGGCGGGACGACGGACGACGGCAACCTCGACCCCAAGTGCCGACATCATCACCGTCTTCGTCACGAGTCGCGGTGGGACATCACCCGGTCGCCCGACGGCGAACCCGCGTGAACGTCCCCGCTCGGCGGCACCTACGGCTCCGACCCGCCCCCGTTCTGAGGCGGCCGCCGCCGCGATCCCCGTTGTACCATCGGATACCGCCCC
>VGAV01000372.1 GCA_016870695.1 Actinomycetota bacterium
CCACAACGCCGACGCGCTGATCGCGGCCGGCCGCGGGCCCTACTTCTACCTGGCGAAGATCGAGTCGGCGGAGGAGGCGCGCCTGTGGGACGACGTGTTCTCGTTCACCGAGGAGCGACTCGGGCTCCCGCATGGCACGATCCGTGCCACGGTGCTGATCGAGACGCTGCCGGCCGCGTTCGAGATGGAGGAGATCCTCTTCGCCCTGCGCGACCACTGCGCGGGTCTGAACGCCGGCCGCTGGGACTACATCTTCTCGATCATCAAGACCTACCGCGGCCGCGGGGCGCGGTTCGTCCTGCCCGACCGCAGCGAGGTGACGATGACGGTGCCGTTCATGCGGGCCTACACCGAGCTGCTCGTGCAGACCTGCCACAAGCGGGGCGCGTACGCCATCGGCGGGATGAGCGCCTTCATCCCGAACCGCCGTCGCCCCGACGTGACAGAGGCGGCGTTCCAGAAGGTCGCCGCGGACAAGCGGCGCGAGGCCGGCGACGGCTTCGACGGCACCTGGGTGGCCCACCCCGACCTCATCCCGGTGGCCCGGGCGGAGTTCGACGCGGTGCTCGGCGACGAGCCGAACCAGCTCGGACGCACGCGGGACGAGGTCGCCGTCGACGCTGCCGACCTGCTCGACCTGCGCATCGGTCTGCCCGTCACCGCGGCCGGGGTGCGCGGCAACGTCTCGGTGGCGATCCGCTACCTCGAGGCGTGGCTTCGGGGCCTCGGTGCCGTCGCCATCGACGACCTCATGGAGGACGCCGCCACCGCCGAGATCTCGCGCTCGCAGATCTGGCAGTGGATCCACCAGGATCGCGAGACCGCGGAGGGCGACGCCATCACCCGCGCCTACGTCGAGGGCATCGTGACGGAGGTGCTGGCGGAGGTGCCGCGCACCGACGGCGACCGCTTCGACGACGCCGCCGAGATCTTCCGCGAGGTGGCCCTGCGGCCCGAGTTCCCGGCCTTCCTGACGCTGCCGGCCTATGCGAAGCACCTCGATTGACCCGCGGGTCGGACCCGCCCCCTCCCTCTTCCGACATCACCACCCCGACGCAAGGACGCGAACATGACGCAGTACACGGACACCATCGACGCCGTCACGGCCCTCACGCAGCAGCATGGATCGAGCTGGAGCGCCATCGATCCCGAGAACGTCGCGCGGATGCGGGCGCAGAACCGCTTCCGCACGGGTCTGGAGATCGCCCAGTACACCGCGGACATCATGCGGCGCGACATGAGCGAGTACGACGCCGACTCCTCGGTCTTCACCCAGTCCCTCGGGGTCTGGCACGGATTCATCGGGCAGCAGAAGCTCATCTCCATCAAGAAGCACCTCAAGAGCACGAACAAGCGCTACCTGTACCTGTCCGGGTGGATGGTCGCGGCGCTGCGGTCCGAGTTCGGGCCGCTGCCCGACCAGTCCATGCACGAGAAGACCGCGGTGCCGGCCCTCATCGAGGAGCTGTACACGTTTCTCCGCCAGGCCGACGCCCGAGAGCTGGACCTGCTCTTCACACAGCTCGACCAGGCCCGGGCGGTGGGCGACGACACGGCGGAGGAGTTCATTCGCTCGCGGATCGACACCTTCGAGACCCACGTCGTGCCGATCATCGCCGACATCGACGCCGGGTTCGGCAACCCCGAGGCGACCTACCTGCTGGCCAAGAAGATGATCGAGGCCGGCGCGTGCGCCATCCAGATCGAGAACCAGGTCTCGGACGAGAAGCAGTGCGGCCATCAGGACGGCAAGGTCACGGTGCCGCACGCGGACTTCATCGCCAAGCTGAACGCCGTCCGCTACGCGTTCCTCGAGCTCGGCATCGACAACGGGATCATCGTCGCCCGGACGGACTCCCTCGGCGCCGGACTCACGCAGAAGCTCGCCGTCTCGTCCGCCCCCGGCGACCTGGGCGACCAGTACAACGCGTTCCTCGACGTCGAGGAGGTCTCACCGTCGTCGCTCGGCGACGGTGACGTCGTCATCCGCCGCGAGGGGCGACTGCTCCGTCCCCGGCGCCTGGCCAGCAACCTCTACCAGTTCCGTCCGGGCTCGGGCGAGGACCGTGTCGTCCTCGACTGCATCACCGCGCTGCAGCACGGAGCGGATCTGCTGTGGATCGAGACCGAGAAGCCGCACGTCGAGCAGATCGCCGGGATGGTCGATCGCATCCGCGCAATGGTCCCGGACGCCAAGCTCGTCTACAACAACAGCCCGTCGTTCAACTGGACGCTGAACTTCCGCCAGCAGGCCTACGACCGGCTCGTCCACGAGGGCGCGGACGTCTCCGCGTACGACCGCGCGAACCTGATGAGCGCCGAGTACGACGACACCGCGCTGGCCCGCCTCGCCGACGAGAAGATCCGCACCTTCCAGAAGGACGGCTCCGCGCGCGCCGGCATCTTCCACCACCTCATCACGCTGCCGACGTACCACACGGCCGCGTTGTCCACCGACGACCTCTCCAAGGGCTACTTCGGCGACGAGGGCATGCTCGCGTTCGTCCGGGGCGTGCAGCGTCGGGAGATCCGCGAAGGCATCGCGACGGTCAGGCACCAGAACATGGCCGGCAGCGACATCGGCGACAACCACAAGGAGTACTTCGCCGGCGACGCCGCCCTCAAGGCGGGCGGCAAGGACAACACGATGAACCAGTTCGGCTGAGTTCCCGGCTCTCCGTCGACCCCCTCCCCGCCCGGCCGCGGGGAGGGGGTCGCGTCCGCCGGGTCGACGGGCGAATTCACTGTGCATGTAAACATTCAGTGTCCTAGCTTGGGCCCCGATGTTGACACATGCACAGACCCTTTCCCTCATCCAAGACACCGGCGTCGTCCTGATCATCCGTCTCGACGATGCCGACGAGGCCCTGGAGGTGGCGCGCGCGGCCGTCGCCGGCGGCATCCGGGCCCTCGAGATCACGCTCTCCGTCCCCCGGGCGCTGGAGCTCGTGACCACCCTGGCGAACGAGTTCGCGGGGACGGGCGTCGCCGTCGGGGCGGGCACCGTCGTCGACGCCGGCAGCGCCGTCCGCGCGATCCACGCCGGCGCGAGCCTGCTCGTGAGCCCGCAGCTGGACCCGGCCGTGATCGCGACGGGCCGACGCCACGGCGTGGTCACCATCGGCGGCGCGCTGACCCCCACGGAGATCGTGCAGACGCTCCGGGCGGGAGCCGACCTCGTCAAGCTCTTCCCCACCGAGATCGCCGGGC
>VGAV01000373.1 GCA_016870695.1 Actinomycetota bacterium
GACGTGGTGCCCGGGTCCGACGGCGACGGCGACGTGGTGCCCGGGTCCGACGGCGACGGCGACGTGGTGCCGGGGTCGCTGGGGGAGGGCGAGGTCGTTCCGGGGTCGGTGGTGCCCGTCTCGGTGTCCGTCGGCGTCGTCGGCGAGGAGCTGTTGCCGGTGGTCGGCGCCGTGGAGCTGCCGCCCTGACCACCCGTGCTGCCGCCGCCCTGCTGGCCGCCGCCACCGCCACCGCCGCCGTTGCCCCCGCCGGACGCGGGTGCCGGCGCCGCCTGGTTGACCGGTGCGACCGGCGAGGCGCTGCTGCGCTTCTCGTTCGTCTTGGGGGCCTGACGCTGCTGCGCGCGGGCGCGTGGGTTGCTGGCGCCGGACGACCGCTCGGGGGCGGCCTCCTGCTGCGGGGCGGCCGGCTCCTGCGCCGCGACGGGCTCGAGGCCGGGATCGGCGATGTTCTCGGGCGTCTCGGACGGCTGGTCGAAGGGCAGGAACATGCTGTCCTCGCGGTCCTCGGCCAGGGGCTGCGACGTCATCTCCGCGTCGGAGCGGGCCAGGATGCCGGCGCCGAGCGCGGGGACGCTCACGAACCCGACCCCGACGGCCAGGGCGGTGACCCCGGCCGCGACGTAGGCCGTCGCCGGGACGCGACGGAACCAGGGAGCGCGCTTCTCCGCCCGCGTCGGGCGGAAGCCGGCCGCGGCGATCGGGTCGTCGTCCTCCTCCGCGTCGTCGTCGACCTCGTCGTCCGTCACCGCGGCAAGGGGACCGCGGGCGTCGTCGGCGGCCACCCGGGCCGCGCCGAGGGCGATGATCGCCTTGGGGTCGGCGTCCACCGCGATCGGGCGGTCGAACCGCTCCGACAGCAGCTGGGCCACGCGCGGGATCCGCGACGTGCCGCCGGTGAGGAGGATGGCATCCAGGTCCTCGGCGGTCAGCCCGGACTGATCGAGCGCCGTCTCCAGAACCTCGATCGTGCGCTCGATCTCGGGCTCGATCATGTCCTCGAACTCGGCGCGCGTGAGCCGCACCGCGCCGTGACCGTCACCGACGAGCACGGGGACGACGGCCTCGCCGTCGAACGACAGCGACTCCTTGGCCTCGACGCACTCGCGGCGCAGGGAGGCCAGCGCCATCCGCAACCCGGGGTCGGTGGCGGCGGCGGCCATCGTCGCCGCGGGGAGTCCGGCCGTGCGGACGGTGTGCCGCAGCACGATGTCGTCGAAATCCGCTCCGCCGAGGTCGGAGATGCCGACGGGGGCGCCGACGAAGTCCACGTGACCGTCGCGCGACTTCTGGAGGATGACGGTGTCGAAGGTGCCGCCGCCGAAGTCGTAGACGGCGAGAGCGCGGCCGCTCTCGAGGGGGTGGGTGGACTCGTAGTGCCGTGCGGCGGCCTCGGGCTCGGTGATGACGTGCACGTCGTTCCAGCCGAGACGGCCGATCGAATCCTGCACGAGGCGCGTGCGGTACTCGCCCCACGTCACGGGGACGGAGACGGCGATCCCGGCGGGGTGCTGTCCCTCGCGCTCGACCGCGGTGCCGATGACCCAGCCCACGACGAGGGCGTAGAGGTCCTGCGGCGAGAAGCGGCGGTCGGCGGCGACGATCGGGACGTCGTCACCGATGCGGCGTTTGAACTCGCGCACCAGCCGCTCGGGCTGAGCCGTTCCCCGGCGTTCCGCGGCGTCTCCGAAGAGCAACCCGCTGTCCGAGACGAAGACGGTCGTCGGCGTGCTGTCGGCGTTCCGCCCCAGCGGAAGCGGTGTCGCCACCAGCGTTCCGTCCGGCGCAGAGCGCGCGGTCGCCGCGGCCGTCCTGCTCGTCCCCACATCGATCGCCAAGTAGTACGGCGTTCCCATTGATATGACCCCCAGCAGGGTGCGCAGGAACGCCGAAGCGACCCTGATCATCCCCAAGTCTCCGCCCTCGTCACCGAACGCGGTTTGCTTTCGTCGCTTCATGCCCCTTACGCAGCGACGCCCTTGCGAGCAGTGTGTCACAGGGGGACCTGGGATGAAAGGGCAGGTGAAAGACGATGACCGCGAGTTGCGGAACTACGCGGGATTATGCGGTTTCCCGCGCACCGGGTATCCAGACAGCCCTCGGATGGGGTATAAGACCGGCGCCCCGGCCCCGGCGACCCCGGACTGGCACTCGCGTTGCATGAGTGCCAGCGCTTCTCTACACTCGGATTAGCACTCTCCCCGCGTGAGTGCTGACAAGTCTTCTGTAACGAGAAAGAAGAGGTAGACCGTGTCGGTTTCCATCAAGCCGCTCGAGGACCGCATCGTCATCAAGCAGGTCGAGGCTGAGCAGACCACCGCGAGTGGTCTCGTCATCCCCGACACCGCCAAGGAGAAGCCGCAGGAGGGCGAGGTCGTCGCCGTCGGCCCCGGCCGCATCGACGACAACGGCAACCGCGTCCCCCTCGACGTCGCCGTCGGCGACCGCGTGCTCTACAGCAAGTACGGCGGCACCGAGGTCAAGTTCGGCGCCGACGAGTACCTGGTGCTCTCGGCCCGCGACGTCCTCGCGGTGGTCGTGCGCTGACCTTCGCGTTCTCGAGAGGACCCTGGATGCCATGGCATCCGGGGTCTTCTTCGTTTCGGCCGGAATGCGACGTCCCCTGGCCGTCCGACGGCGCCCGCGCCGACAGGGGCGGTCCTAGGCTGGTCGAATGACCTCTCCTGCTCCCGCTCCTGCCGGCGGGGCGTTCCGCGGGGGACTGTACGCTCTCGGCGCCTACCTCCTCTGGGGCGTCCTGCCGCTCTACTTCCTGCAGCTGCGGCCGACGGGCCCGTGGGAGGTCGTGGCGTGGCGGATCGTGCTGGCGTTCGCCTTCTGCCTCCTGCTGCTCACGGTCCTGCGCATCTGGCGACCGTTCCTGGCGATCGTGCGGCAGCCGCGCCTCATGGCGCTGACCGCCCTCGCCGGGGTCCTCATCTACGTCAACTGGCAGACGTATCTCATCGGCACGCTGACCGGGCACGTGATCGAGACGAGCCTCGGGTACTTCATCAATCCGATCGTGACGGTCCTGCTGGGCGTCCTGGTCCTGCGTGAACGGCTGCGGCTGCTGCCGTGGATCGCGATCGGCATCGCCGTGCTCGCCGTCGTCGTCATCGTGGTCGGCTACGGCGCCTTCCCGTGGATCGCCGTGACCCTGGCGCTGTCGTTCGGGGTCTACGGGCTGGTCAAGAAGCAGATC
>VGAV01000374.1 GCA_016870695.1 Actinomycetota bacterium
CGGTGCTGCTGTCGAGGCCGAGCGCGAACCCGGCCGTGTAGAAGAGGATCGCCTCGTCGATCGCGTGCCACGGCTGGGTGAGGCTCACGTGGTCGACGCGCGAGATCGGCGCCGGTCGCTGCGTCTCCCCGTGCTCGAACTCCCGGACCCAGGCCGGGTCGCCCTCGTCCGCCGCCTGCGCCCAGTACACCTCGGTGCCGTCCGGCGCGACGGCACCGTCGAGCCGTTCCTCCGACGCGTAGGTGCGGCGGTACGCGCGGGGCACGCGCAGCCCGCGCATGCGGAGGTCCACCGCCTCGGCGTCGTCGACCTCGAATCCGACCGCGGCGAGACGGGGCGGCCAGCCACGCGCGTGCTGCTCGTTCAGCACGACGCGGGCCGCGCCCGCGACCCACAGGGTGACGGGCTTCGTGCGGTGGCGCCCGCGGGACGTGAAGCCGAGCTGGGCCAGCAGCTCCTCGATCGCCGAGGTGTCCTCGGCTCTCACCTCGACGAAGTCGATGCCGGACGGAGCGGCGGAGTCGGGCAGCATCGCGAAGTCGTGCCGCGAGGCCGTGGCATCCGGAGCCGTCCGCGCCACCGCGTCCTCGAGCCAGCGGAGGGACCGCCGGGCGTGCAGCGCGGTGCGGCCCGGATCGGTCTGCCGGAAGGTGTCGTTGAAGACCTCGAGCGACCACGGGCCGTCGTACCCGTTGCCGGCGATCAGCCCGGTGAACGTCGCGAGGTCGAAGTCGCCCTCGCCGGGGAACAGGCGGTGGTGCCGGCTCCACGACAGCACGTCCATGCTCAGGCGCGGGGCGTCGGCGAGCTGGACGAAGAAGATTTTCCCGCCCGGGATGTCCGCGATGGCGGCCGGGTCGTGCCCGCGCGACAGAATGTGGAACGAGTCCAGGCACACGCCCACCGCGGGGTGGTCGGCGAGCTGCACGACCCGCCAGGCGCGACGGTAGTCGTCGATGAACCGCCCCCAGGCCAGAGCCTCGAAGGCGATGCGGATGCCGAACCGCTGGGCGAGGTCGCCCAGCCGGCGGAGCTGGTCCGCGGAGACCTCGTCGTCGTCGACCGTCGCGGTGGCGACGTTGCTGCAGCAGAGGACGGTGTCGATCCCGAGACGTCCCATCAGACGGAACTTGGCCTCGGCCCGGCGCAGCACCGCTGCAAAGGCCTCTTCGTCGACACCCTCGACGTCGCGCATCGGCTGGTAGAGGTCGAGCGCGAGGCCGAGGCGGGCGGCCAGGGCCGCGATCTCCTCAGGGCTCTCGGGGGCGGCGAGGAGGTCCGGCTCGAAGATCTCCACGCCGTCGAAGCCGGCGTCCGCGCAGGCGCGGAGCTTGTCGGCCAGGGTGCCGCTGATGCAGACGGTCGCCATCGAGGTCCTCATGGCGGCCGAATGTACCAGTTGGTACAAAAGCCGTCCACTATCCTGGCCCGATGGCCGAGGCACGTCGAGACGCCGAACGCACGCGCTCCGAGCTCCTGTCGGTGGCCACCGAGGTCTTCGCCGAGGACGGCTTCTCCGGCGCCCGGGTCGACGAGATCGCCGCGCGCACCCGCACCACCAAGCGGATGATCTACTACTACTTCGGCGGCAAGGAAGGTCTCTACCGGGCCGTGCTCGAAGAGGCCTACCGCGGCATCCGCGAGGCCGAGCGCACGATCGACGTCGCGCACGCGGACCCCCTGGATGCCATCCGCACCCTGGCCGAGCTGACCTACGACCACCACGTGGGGCATGACGCCTTCATCCGCCTCGTCGCGATCGAGAACATCCACCGCGGGGAGTTCGTCCGGCAGATCGAGGCGCTGCGGGCCCAGTCCCAACCGGCGGTCGGCCGGATCGAGGAGATCCTCGAGCGCGGCCGGGCCGCCGGCGTCTTCCGGGCGGACGTCGACGCGCTCGACGTGCACCTGGTCATCAGCTCCTACTGCGTGTTCCAGGTGGCGAACCGCTACACCTTCGGCCACCTGTTCGACGTCGACCTCGCCGCCCCGGACCGCCGCCCGCACCTGCGCGCCGTGATCGGCGACCTCGTCGTCAGCTGGCTCACCGCACCCCGGCGGTGACCGGACCGGGATGCCGCGGGCCCCGAGCCGGCGGTGTCGGATGAGGTCTCGCGGCGCCGAGCCCGCGGCATCCGGATCCGTCGTTGACACGATCGCGCCGAGGTGGTTTCCTCTGGACGTACCGGTTAGTACATAGCCGGGATCCGGGAGACGAAGGAGTACCGTGATCGACGCGCACCCGTACCTCGTCGGCTTGATCGGCACGGGGGTCCTCCCCTCGCTGACGCCGCCGATGCACATGGCCGAGGCCCGCGCCCTCGGCCTGACCTACGTCTACCGCCCCCTCGACCTGACGAGCATGGGCGTCGACCCCGAGCGGGTCGGCGACGTGCTCGCGTGGGCGGAACGCCTGGGCTACGACGCCGTCAACGTCACGCACCCCTGCAAGCAGCTCGTGCTCGCGCACCTCGACCACGTCGACCCCGTGGCCGCCGCCCTCGGCGCCGTGAACACGGTGCTCTTCACCCCGAACGGCCGCGTCGGCCACAACACCGACACGACCGGCTTCGCCGCCGCCTTCGCCGACGGCCTGCCCGGCGCCGCGACCGACCACGTCGTGCAGCTGGGCGCGGGCGGGGCCGGCTCCGCCGTCGCCGACGCGCTGCTGCGCCTGGGGACGGGGCGCCTCAGCGTCGTCGACCTCGATCTCGCGCGCGCCCGCGCCCTGGCCGACGACCTCAGCGCGCGGCATCCCCTCGCCCTCGTCGACACGGCCGAGCCCGCTCGCCTGGGCGAGGTCCTGGCCGGCGCGGACGGACTCGTCCACTGCACCCCGGTCGGCATGGCCGAGCACCCGGGACTACCCCTCGACGAGGACCTGCTGCGCCCTGACCTGTGGGTGGCCGACATCGTCTACCGGCCGCTCGACACGGCCCTCCTGACCACCGCGCGCGAGCGCGGCTGCCGCACGCTCAGCGGCGGACGCATGGCGGTCCACCAGGCCGTCGACGCGTTCCACCTCATCACCGGGACGCGACCCGATCCCGACCGCATGACCGCCCATTTCCTCGATCTCGTCGCCGCCGGCGACGTCCTCGCCCGCTAAGGAGCACTCGTCCATGACCACCACCGCAACGACGCGGAAGACCCCCGTGAAGGCCGCCGCCGCGAGCTTCATGGGCAGCGCCGTGGAGTACTA
>VGAV01000375.1 GCA_016870695.1 Actinomycetota bacterium
GGGTCCGGGATCACGTACTCGATCACCAGCGAGTCCGGCGCCGACCAGGTCGACCTGCGCGAGCGGGTGCGGACGGAGCTGTCCGCCCTCGACGGCGCGGGGGAGATCGAGGTCGCCGCGGCGGGCGGCGGCTTCGGCTCGAGCGACATCTCCGTGGACGTGACCGCCCCCGACGGGCAGGCGCTGCAGCAGGCGAACGACGCCGTCGTCGCCGCTCTCGACGGGCGCGAGGGTATCGGGCAGGTCACCAGCAGCCTGTCCGCGTCGCTGCCGTTCGTGTCCGTGCGGGTCGACCGCGACGCCGCAGCGGCGGCCGGACTGAGCGAGACCGCCGTCGGCGCGCTCGTCGCCAACACGGGACAGCCGCGCCAGGCCGGCACCGTCGAGATCGACGGCCGCGGCGTCACCGTCTACATCGCCGCCGCCGACCGGCCCGCGACCATCGACGAGCTCCGCGCGCTCGAGATCCCCACGGCCACCGGCCCCGTCCGCCTCGACCAGATCGCGACGGTCGAGACGAGCGAGACGCCGCCGTCGATCACGACGGCGCGGGGGCTCCGCACCGCGAGCGTCACCGTCACCCCGACGTCCGACGACCTCGCCAGCTCGTCGGCCTCGGTTCGGGACGCTCTGGCGGAGACGGAGCTGCCTGCCGGGGCGACCGCCGAGGTGGGCGGCGTCGTCGCCGACCAGCAGGACGCGTTCGGTCAGCTCGGACTGGCGCTGCTGGCGGCCATCCTCATCGTCTACGTCGTGATGGTCGCGACCTTCAAGTCGCTCCGGCAGCCGCTTCTGCTGCTCATCTCGGTGCCGTTCGCGGCGACCGGCGCGATCCTCCTGCTGCTGGCGACCGGTGTGCCGCTCGGCGTCGCGGGTCTCATCGGCGCGCTGATGCTCGTCGGCATCGTCGTGACGAACGCGATCGTCCTCATCGACCTGGTCAACCAGTACCGGACCCGCGGACTGAGCGTGCACGACGCGGTCATCGTCGGCGGGGCGCGGCGACTGCGCCCCATCCTCATGACGGCGCTGGCGGCGATCTTCGCGCTCGTGCCGATGGCCCTGGGCATCACCGGGCACGGCGGCTTCATCTCTCAGCCGCTGGCCGTGGTGGTCATCGGCGGTCTGGTGTCGTCCACCGTGCTGACGCTGCTCGTGCTGCCGACGCTGTACAACCTCGTCGAGGGAGCACGGGAACGGCGCGAGGCGCGGCGCTCCGGGGCTGCGGACGCGTCTGCTCCTGCGGGGGTCGGCGACGGGGGCGCTCCGACGCCGGACGCCGGCGCGGCGCCGAGTCGGCGGGCACTGCGACGCCGCTGACCGTCGCCCGCTTCCGGCCGTCGGGTGCGACCGTGCTGACCGTCGCCCGCGCCCGCCCGTCGGAAGCGGTGACCCGCGGCGCGATCGCGCGCTGAGTCGAGCGGGACCCCGCGGAGCGCCGGCCGCCGCGGCTCGGCGACGTCGCGCCGCGGGTGCCGTCGCGCCGCGACCCGGGCCCGTCGCTTCCGTCACGACCCGTCGCCCCTCCGCGGGTGTCGTTCCGTTCCGCCGGTCCCCGGGACGCGAGCGCCGCTGTCCGCAGCGCAGACGAGGCGCGGAGACGCCGGCGAAGGACGACGTGCGTCCCACCGGACAGCGAGGACGGGATGCCGTCGACCCGGCGCTCGTCGGAGGTCGACGCGGACGTCGGTTCCGTGGCATCCATGGTCCCGACCGGGGCGAGCTGGGCGGTACGGAGGGCGAGGCAGTGGGTGAAGACGCCCGACCACGCGAACATGATCGCGAAAGCGATGACCTCGAACAGGGCGAGGTTGATGGTCTCGTCCACGAACAGCCATGCGCCGGCGAAGAGCAGCACGAAGGCGGACACCGTGGTCAGCAGGAGGCGCTTCGGCATGCGGTGCAGAAGGACCGGCGACGTGAGCAGCAGCGCGCTGAACCCGAGCACCATCATGGCGGCGACGTTGTCATGCAGGCTCTTGATGGTGTTGAGAGGGATGCAGCCGACCAGCGCGAGGTTCACCCCGACGGTCGTCAAGCAGATCTGCGCCATGGTGGCGGCGCCGCGGCGCGCGGCGGTCCGTCCGAGACGCACGAGGTCCCGGCGCACGCGCACCGCGAAGACGACGACGATCATGCCGCCGACCTTGAGGGTGTTGTTGAACAGCCCCCCGGAGAGGTCGTGGAAGGTGCCGAGCTGGCTGAAGTGCAGCTGCCACCACTGGGGGTCGCTCGTGGTGAGGATGGAGGCGAGGATGCCGCCGACGAGCACCACGAGCACCAGCCCCGCCACGTGCATCGTCGGGACCGCGCCGAGGCGCTGCGAGATCCGGGACGCCGTGAGGCCTCCGAAGGGTCGGGCGGAGGAGACGGCGATGCTCATGTCGGGCACTTTCCATCAGGACGGTGCAGGCGTCCCCCGGCACCGCGAGACCCCGGCCTCCGTCGGCACTATCGGGCAGAGATCCGAGGATGTGGACCTCGATCTCCTCGGTGTGCGGCGTAAGCCGTCCCGTGATGGTAGCCTTCCGCCTCCCCTAAGGATAAAGGGCTTGAAGCGAATTCCTCCCAGGTCATAGGGGAAATCCCGTGTCCCCCATTTGGGGGACAAAAGCGCGTTCTGCGCGCGTGTCGGCGGCGGGCGCGGGGCGCGATGCGGCGGTCCGGGGCGGTCGTGGCCGCGAGATCACGTGATCTCGCCGAGATCACACGGCGGGGAGGCCGCGAGCGTGTGCTTTCGACGAGATCACGTGATCTCGCCGGCGGTTGGTGCGCTTACCGCCGGGGGGCGGGGGGCCGCGGGGCGGCGTCAGGTGCGGAGGTGAGAGGCGCCGTTCAGGTCGAGCACGGCGCCGGACGCCCACTGCGACTGCGGGGAGGTGAGGTAGACGACCGCGGCGGCGACCTCCTCCGGAGTGGCGACCCGGCCGAAGGGGCTCTGCGCGCGAATCGCCTCGCCGCCGGCGCCGGCGAGCTTCTCCTCCTGGCGGTCCGTGCCGACGAAACCCGGCGCCACGCTCGTCACCGCGATCCCGTGCGGGGCCAGGGCGACGGCGAGCGACTGCCCCATCGCGTGCAGGCCGGCCTTCGCCGCGCCGTACGCCGGGAAGTCCGGCTCCCCCCGGAAGGCGCCGCGGGAGCCGACGTTGACGATCGCGCCGGGTCGTCCCGCGGAGATGAGGGCGCGCGCCACGAGG
>VGAV01000376.1 GCA_016870695.1 Actinomycetota bacterium
GGCGGACATCCTCACCGACACGCTTCTCACCGCCGCGCCCGCGACCGATCCCACGCGGGAGGACGACGGGCCGGGGACGCTCGGAGCGATCCGCGCACGGGTGCAGGTCGTCGTGCCGGTCCTCACCATGCTCACCCCCGAATCGGAGAACTTCGCGCCCGCCGAGCTCGTGGGTCACGGGCCTGTCGACGTGGTGACCGCCCGCGCCCTCGCGGAGGCGACGACCGTACCGTGGGACCGCGTCCTGACCCACCCGGTGACCGGTGAGGTGCTCGCCACCGACACGTACCATCGGACAGCCGCCATCGACCGTCATCTGCGCGCTCGCGACCGTCGCTGCCGGTGGCCCGGCTGCACCGCCGCCGCCGTCCGGTGCGAGGTGGACCACACCCGGGATCACGCGTCCGGGGGAACCACCCATGTCGGCAATCTCGCTCACCTGTGCCAGCGCCACCACAGCCAGAAGCAGTTCACGCGGTGGACGGTCCGCCAGCATCCCGGGGGAGTCCTGGAGTGGACCTCCCCCGCCGGGCGCACGTACCTCGACGTTCCGGAGGCGTATCCCGCGGCCGTCGCATTCGTCTCGACCGGGCCGGAGGGGACGGCGGCGGACGCCCGGGAGGCAGGCGACGTTCCGCGGGCGGATCGACCTGTCCAGCCCCCGGGCGGGGAGGACGAGGGCGCTACGCTCGTGCCGCCGGGGCGAAGGAGAACGAATGACCGCTGAACACGAGCTCCCGAGGGTGTCCGCCGGTGGAGGGGTCGAGGCGGGGGCCGCAGGGACGGACCGCGCGGGGGGAGCCGACCGGATCGACACCCTCGTCGTCGGGGCGGGCATCGCCGGCCTCACCACCGCGCGCCTCCTGCAGCGGGAGGGGCACCGCGTGGTCGTCCTGGAGGCGCGCAGCCGGGTGGGGGGACGCGTCTGGACCGATCGGACCGACGGCCGCATCACCGACCGCGGCGCCTCGTGGATCCATGGCATCCACGACAGTCCCGTGGAGCAGGCCGCCCGGGCATTCGGGATGCGCATGGTCGAGTTCACGGTCGGCGGCTTTCAGCCCGACAGTCGTCCGCTCACCTACTTCGACGCCGCGGGCGAGCGCATGAGCCCCGACGCCGTCCGGCGCTACGCCGACGACATCCGCACCGTCAACACCGTGCTCGAACGCCTCATCTTGGACGCCGGATCCGATGCGACCTTCGGTGACCTGGTGGAACGGGCCCTCGCCGAGCAGGACTGGCCGTCAGCGCGCGTCGAGAGTGTCCGCGAGTACAACGACCGCCGTGCGCAGGAGCAGTACGGCGTGGCGATGATGCATCTCGGTGCACACGGCCTCGACGACGACGTCATCGACGGTCCCGAGGTGGTCTTCCCCGACGGGTACGACGAGCTCGCCTCGCGCCTGGCCGACGGACTGGACGTCCGCCTCGGTCATGCGGTCTCCCGCGTCGCCTGGGCGTCCGAGGGAGTGGTCGTCAGCACCGCAGACGCGTCCTTCGCCGCGGCGCGGGCGATCGTCACCGTCCCGGTCGGGGTGCTGCAGGCGGGGGAGCTGGTCCTCGAGCCGCCCCTGCCCCCGCGGCAGGCGCGCGCCCTCGCGCTGTTCCGCATGAACGCGTTCGAGAAGGTCGTCCTCCGCTTCCCCCAGCGGTTCTGGGAGGACGGGGTCTACGGCATCCGGCAGCTGGGGCCCGAGGGGGAATGGTGGCATTCCTGGTACGACCTGGGCCGGCTCCACGACGAGCCTGCGCTCCTCACCTTCGCCGCGGGACCGGCGGCGATCGCCACGCGCGACTGGAGCGACGACGACATCGCCGCGTCCAGCGTCGCGCAGCTGCGTCGCCTCTACGGCGACGCCGTGCCTGACCCGACGAGCGTGGTGGTGACCCGCTGGCAGGACGACCCGTTCTCCCGAGGCTCCTACGCCTACATGCTGCCCGGCTCGGTGGGCGCCGACCACGACGTCCTGGCGGAACCCCTCCGTCCCGCGCCGTCCGGTCCGGCGGTCCTGCATCTCGCCGGAGAGGCCACGTGGGGCGACGATCCCGCCACGGTGCCGGCCGCTCTGCTCTCAGGTCATCGCGCCGCCCAGAACGTGCTCGAAAGACCCGTTGCCGTCACCGACCTCTGGGCGTGACGACGGGGACCTTCGAGCGTGACGACGAGCACGGGGCCCGGGACGACGAGGGCAAGCCACGGGATCAGGACGGGTTCGGGCCGGTCGCCGCCGGGAGCTCCGGGTGATTCGCCCACTGACTCCAGGAGCCGATGAAGACCCGCGGCTCCAGACCCGCCAGAGCCAGCGCGACGGCCTCGTGCGCGGCCGTCACACCCGACCCGCAGTAGACGCCGACGCCGACGCCGTCCGCGGCACCGAGCAGGCGGAACCGTTCCCGCAACGCCGGCGCGGCCAGGAACCGGCCGTCCGGTCCCAGGTTCTCGGTCGTCGGCGCACTCACCGCCCCCGGCACGTGACCCGCTCGCGGATCGACGGGCTCCACGTCCCCGCGGTACCGCTCCGCCGCACGCGCATCCAGCAGGACGGAGTCGTCGGCGAAGGCCGCGACGTCCTCGAGCGCGAGCACGGGCAATGACGTGTACGACAACGTGACGGTCCCCGGCGCCGGCAGCGCCGCGGCGCCCGACTCGAGGGGGAATTCCGCCTCTGTCCAGGCGCGCAGGGCTCCGTCGAGCAGACGCACGTCCGCGACGCCGGAGTGGCGGAGCAGCCACCATGCGCGGGAGCTCGACAGGTTGTTCAGGTCGTCGTAGACGACGACGGTGTCACCGTCCGAGATGCCCCAGCGCCGCGCCGCGGCCTGCAGCTCGTCGACGGACGGCAGGGGATGCCGCCCCTCTTCCGGCCCCGCGTGCCGCGCCAGCTCGACGTTCAGGTCGACGAACTGCGCCCCGGGGATGTGTCCGGCCTCGTACTCCGGCCGGCCGTCCGGCCGGTCGAGTCGCCACCGCACGTCCAGCACGCGGACACGGTCCGCACCGGGTCCGGCGAGAGCCTCGTGCAGGGCGGCGGCGGTGATGAGGATCGGCGCGGTCGACATGTCCCCAGTCTGGACCTCCGTCGCCCGCGACGCGTCCGGCCGGCGGGAGGATGTCGTCAGCGGTCGGGGTTGGTCGCCGCGCCGTCGAGCCACAGGGTGGAGCTCGCATCCGCGTG
>VGAV01000377.1 GCA_016870695.1 Actinomycetota bacterium
GGCGCCCGCCGGGGGACGTGGACGCGACGGCGGGAGTCGAACCCGCAACGCCTCCGGTTATGAGCCGAGGCCCGGGACCGCCCGGATCGCCGCGATGTCCTCCGACGCTAACCCAGGCCGTCGCGCCGCAGGGTTTCGTTGCGCCGGGTGACGGGATGTGTCCTCAGGCGTCGCGACGACGGCTGTCGAGGATCGCCCGCGTCGAATGGTTCAGGTGCGCCCGCACGGCCCGTTCGGGGTCGGCGAGGGCCGCGGCGACGTACGCGCGATGCTCGGCCGTCAGCGCGCCCGCCGGGTAGGCCGGTCGCACGTGCGTGAGCAGCAGGTGCATCTCTGAATCGAGCCGGCGGTACTCCTCGGCGATCCGCGGGCTGCCGGCCGCGTCGACGAGGGCGAGATGCACGCGCGCATGCGCGTCGAGCGTCGCGGGCCAATCGCCGGATTCCTCCGCGGCGGCGAGCGCGTCGAGGGCGCCGTCGATATCGGGGGGATGGATGCCGCCCTCCTTGACGATCCGCACGGCCTCTGTCTCGAGGGCGCAGCGCAGCTGCTGCAGCGCCACGAGCGCGGCGTCGTCGAGGAGGGACACCCGCACGCCGCGGTACGGCTCGGCGGTGACGAGCCGCTCGGCCGTGAGCCGCGCGAGCGCGGTCCGGGCGGTGTGCCGGGACACTCCGTGCGTCGCGCTCAGCTCCTCCTCGCGCAGCGGCGTCCCCGGGGCGAGCTCGCCGGACAGGATGCCGCTCCGCACCGCCTCCGCGACGAGGTCGGCCGCCCGCGGGCCCGGGGCATCGCCGCTGCGGCGCGGCCCGCCGCTCACGGACGTCGGAGGGTCCTCGTCACGCTGAGGGGATGGCATCCAGGGCCCCCTTCCGACGACGCGCGGGGACCGACACGATCGCGAGGCCCACCGCGATGAGGGCCAGGCCGAGGGCGCTGATCGGCGTGAGCTCCTCGCGCAGCACGAGCAGACCGAGGAGGGTGGCGGCGAGCGGCTCCGCGAGGGTCAGCGTCGCGACGGTCACGGCGCTCAGGCGTGCCAGCCCCCAGCCGAACAGCAGGTACGCCACCGCGGTCGTCACCACGCCCAGCCACAGGGCGAGAGCGAGTCCGGCGGGTGCGAACAGCCAGGACGTCCCGGCCAGCAGGAGCACCGGCAGGCTGGCCACGGCCGCCAGGCCGAACACCGTGCCCATCACGCGGGTCGAGTCCCACCCCCTCTCGATCAGCGCCTTGCCGCCGACCGTATAGAGGGCGTACGACATCCCCGCTCCCGCGGAGGCGAGCAGACCTCCGGGCGCGAGGGCGACGGCGCCGCCGGTGACCCCCGAGACGAGGACGACACCCGCGAGGGCGACGGCCGTGGCCAGCATCCAGCGCGAGGTCGGCGGGCGGCGGAGGCGGACGGCATCCATGATCCCCGTCGCGATCGGTGCCGAACCGAGGGCGACGACGGTGCCGATCGCGACGCCGTTCTCGCGCGTGCCGAGGAAGAACAGCGGTTGATACGCGAGGACGCCGACCACGCCGAGGACGACGAGGAGCACCGTCGCGCGGGACGGGAGGGCGGGACGGCCGGGCGCGCGGGTGCGGCCGGCGCGCGCCAGGGCGATGAGGCCCAGGATGCCGCCCCCCACGATGATCCGCGCGGCCCCCACCGCCAGGGGGGAGGCGTCGACGAGGGCGAGCGCCTGCGCCGTCCCCGTGGTGGAGAAGCACAGTGCCGCGGCGAGGATCGCGAGAGCAGGGAGCATGGCAAGATTGTTACACAATCTGCGGGGCCGATGGCGGGGACGCCTCTCGACGGCGGGTAACGTAGGCGCATGGCGATGCGGGCAGGACGGGGGACCCTCGCCGCCGCCACCGTCGTGATGCTCCTCGGGATCGGCGTCCTGCTGGCCGCCCTGGTCGACCCGTTCACGCGTCTGCCCGTCACGGTCAGCGCGGAGACGGAGTGGTACGCCCGCGGCCTCCTGGTGCTCTCCGCGGCCTGGCTCCTGATCGGGATGGTCGCTGCACGGACGCGGCTCGTCCGCCGGCCGGGCGCCGCGGCGGCACGCGCGACGTGGGTCGCCTCGACCCGGCCCTGGCGCGCGAGGGAGTCCGCCCTCGGCGTGCTGCCGCTCGACCGGTGGCTCATGATCGTCGTCCCCGGCGGGCTGCTCGTCGCGACGCGGTTCGTCCAGGCCCCGCACGACGGGGCGCTCAGCGTGCTCGTCGCGCTCGCCGGCTGGCTCGTCTTCGCCCTCGCCGTCCGTCTGCTGCTGGGCCGTCGGTCGCCGTGGCCCGTCATCGCCGCGGTCGGTGGAGCGCTCGTGCTGCGCTGCACGGTCGCGCTCGGCGCGGTGTCGCTGTCCGGCCCGGAGGGCGTCTGGCAGGCGCTGTGGACCCGGCCGACGGTCCGCGTCCTCTACATCAGCATCGCCTTCGCCCTGCTGGCGTGGCTCTTCGTCGCCGCGGGCTGGTCGCTCACGGCGCAGATCGGTGCGCGCCGGGCCACTGGCATCGCCCTCGCCGGTGTGGGGGCCGGATACGCCCTGCCCGCGGCGACCGTCGCCGCCGTCGGCGCGGCCGTCGCCCTCGACTCGTGGAACGACCAGATCGGCGTCCTGCCGTGGAACCTCGGCGAGATGACCGGAGGACGCGGCGGCGGGCTCGCCGTCGAACTCGTCGCGGTCTCCGCCGCCGTCGGCGCCGTGGTCGCGATCATCGGGATCGCGCTCGCGCTGCCCGGGCGGCAGAAGACGCGCGAATCCCTGTAGAAAGCGGCGTCAGCGCGCGATGCTGCGATCGAAGGCGCCGCGCCGGGTCTCGACGACCTCCTTGCCGAGCGGCATCAGCGACACGGGCACGAGCTTGAAGTTGGCGATGCCGAGCGGGATGCCGATGATCGTCAGGCACAGCGCCACCCCGCTGAGGATGTGGCTGAGCGCCAGCCACCATCCGGCGACCACGACCCAGATCACGTTCCCGATGAGCGAGAAGACGCCCGACGTCGACCGGTCGCGGATGTCGCGGCCGAACGGCCAGAGGGCGTAGGCGCCGATTCGGAAGGACGCGATGCCCCACGGGATCGTGACGATGAGCAGGCACAGGACGACCCCGGCCACCATGTACCCGATGAAGAGCCAGAAGCCGGAGAGCACCAGCCAGAGGACGTTGAGGATGAGCCGC
>VGAV01000378.1 GCA_016870695.1 Actinomycetota bacterium
GCGCGCCGCGAGACCCGCGAGCCGCGCCACGACGTCGCCGCCGCCGCAGCCGAGGTCGAGCACGCGCGCCGGGCGGCCCAGCGCCCGCAGCTCCGGCCGCACCCGCGTGCGGTACACGTGGCCCCACGCCGAGACGAGACGGTTCACGAGGCCGAAGCGGCGGTAGGTCGCTGCGAGCGCCCGCGGGTCGCAGTTCGGATCGTCCATGAGCTCGGTGAGGACGGTGTCGCGCCGGGCGAGCCCGCGCCATGCCGCGGTCGTCCCGCCGGCCGGGCCGCGGGTGCTCACGCCGGCGGGCGGCGGAGCGTCAGTCGCGCCGCCTCCACGGTGAGGCCCGGGCCGAAGGCGAGCGCGGCGATGCGGTCGCCGTCGGAGCGGGCGTCGTCCGCGAGGAGGTCGCGGAGGATGAACAGGATCGTCGCGCTCGACATGTTGCCGTGGGTGCGGAGGACCTCCCGCGAGGGGGCGAGGGCGGCGGCATCCATCTCCAGGGCCTTCTCGACCCGGTCGAGGATGCTCCGCCCGCCGGGGTGCACGGCCCACGCGTCGATCTCGGTGAGATCGCCGAGCACGTCGTCGGCGATCGCGGCGATCTCGCGGCCGATGATGCGGGGAACCTCGGGGGTGAGGGTCATCTCGAACCCGGAGTCGCCGACGGTCCAGGCCATGTCCTTCTCGCCCTCGTCGAGGACGTGCGTGGCGAAGTCGCCGATGTCGAGGCCGCCGGACGCGTCGTCGGCGGCCGCGACGACCGCCGCCGCGGCGCCGTCCGCGAAGACGGAGGCGGCGACGATCTGGTCGGGGTGCGACGACGTCTGCCAGTGCAGCGAGCACAGCTCGACGAGGGCGACCAGCACCACGGCCGCCGGGTCGGCGGCGACGATCCGCGCGGCCAGCCGCAGCGCGGGGAGGGCGGCGGCGCACCCGATGAAGCCGAGGTGGTAGCGCTCGACGGCGGGGGAGAGGTCGAGGTCGCGCACGAGCAGGTAGTCGGGACCCGGGGCGAACATCCCCGTGCACGACACGGTGACGACGTGGGTGACGTCCGCCGCGGTGCGGCCGGAGCCGGAGAGGGCGGATCGGGATGCCGCGGCGAGCAGCGGAGGCGCCTGCCGGCGGTACTCGTCGTTGCGCGCTCCGGTCGGCGGCATGAGCAGGCGGTCCCCGTCGCGCACCGCGAGATCGCCCGATCCTCCACCGGCCAGCTGGGGCAGCACGGTGTGGCGGGTGTCGATCGCGGCGGCGTCGAACGCGGCCCCGGCCAGGCGCTGGCTGCGGCGGTCGAAGCCGGGCTGTGCGGCGAAGAGCGCACGCAACGCGGACTGGTCGACGCGTGTCTCGGGCAGCGCCGTGCCGATCGAGAGGATCCGGGCGGTCATGCCTCACTGTAGACACGCTCCCGGCCTCTTCCGGCGGGGATGGCGTGGGGGTCGCGTGCCGTCTATGGTGCCGCGGACCGCCCGCCGCGGGCACTGTCAACCCCGGCCGGCGGGCCGGCCGGGCGCGCGTACGGTGAACGCTCCCCGACGGAAGGACACCGCGATGGCCCGCGACCGCACCGACCCCACCCGCGTGAGAAACCAGGACGCCGTTCAGCGCCCGAACCCGAAGGTGTGGATGATCGCGTCCGGCCTGCTCGCGGTCGTCGCGATCGTCGTGTTCTCGTTCTCGTTGACCACCGTCGCCGCGTTCGCCTGGATCGGCATCGCCGTGCAGGTCGCGATCTTCGTGGCGGTCCTCGCGAACGGCCTCACCGGTCGCCGCGGCTCCTACCAGGGGTACATCTTCGCCGTGCTGTTGTGCGTGCAGGCCGCGGTCGCGCTGATCGTCATCGTCATCATCGCCATCGCGGCCTGGTCGCCCGCCGGCTGACCGCGTGTCGACGGAAGCGCCGCGCGGCTCGAGCCGCGCGGCGCTTCTGTGTCACGGGTCAGCCGCCGACGGCGCTGCTCACCTCCGTCGGACTGTCGAAGCGGTCCACGTCCGAGGCGCGCAGCCGTTCCAGCACCTCCTCGGGGGCGCCGTTGTCCTCGGCGATCCCGATGAGCTCGTTGCGGCCGACGGGGTAGTCGACGCCGCCGAGGTACTTCTGCAGCTCGATGGCGTTCGGCAGATCTGCCATGGTGTTCCTCCTCCGGTGGACGGGTCTTACAGGATGGGCTTGCCGCCGGTGACGGCGACGCGGGCGCCGGAGAC
This sequence comes from Actinomycetota bacterium, assembly GCA_016870695.1. Lineage (GTDB taxonomy): Bacteria > Actinomycetota > Actinomycetes > Actinomycetales > Microbacteriaceae > Microbacterium. The sequence goes on from VGAV01000378.1 coordinate 2,197, forward strand.
GTAGCTCGCCTCGTCGGAGGCCAGCAGCACGTACACGGGGGCGAGCTCGGCGGGCTGGCCGGGGCGTCCCATCGGCACCTGCTCGCCGAAGCTCGCCACCTTCTCCTCGGGCATGGTCGCGGGGATGAGGGGCGTCCACACCGGTCCCGGGGCGACGCTGTTGGCGCGGATGCCGCGCTCGGCGAGCAGCTGCGCCAGCGACGCCGTCATGTTCGCGATGGCCGCCTTCGTCGCGGCGTAGGGCAGCAGCTGCGGCGACGGCATGTCGGAGTTCACCGAGCTGGACGCGATGATCGACGCGCCCTCCGTCAGGTGGGGCAGCGCGGCCTTCACGAGGTGGAAGTAGGCGCTGACGTTCGTGGCCCATGTGTAGTCCCACTCGGCGTCCTCGATCTCCTCGAGGGTGTCGTGGCTCATCTGGAACGCGGCGTTGCTGACGAGCACGTCGAGTCCGCCGAGGTGCTGCACGGTCTGCGCGACGAGGTCGCGGCAGTGCTGCGGGTCGGAGACGTCACCCGGCAGGAGGATCGCCCGGCGCCCGGCGTCCTCGACGAAGCGGCGGGCCTCCTCCGCGTCCTCGTGCTCGTTCAGGTAGGCGATCGCCACGTCCGCCCCTTCCCGGGCGAACGCCAGGGCCACCGCCTTGCCGATGCCGCTGTCGCCGCCCGTGATGAGCGCGACCTTGCCCTCCAGTCGGCCGGAGCCGCGGTAGCTGTCGACGCCGTAGTCGGGCTTCGGGTCCATGGCCTGGTCGCTGCCGGGCACGTCCTGCTGCTGAGCGGGCTGCGTCATGTCTGTCTCCTCGCGATCGGAGACCCGACTCCACCGGGAGTCGCGGAAGCGCGCACGAGGGTTGACAGCGTGCGCCGGCGCTCACTCGGAGGTGGTCGTGTCCACTCGCTCGCCGATGAGGGCCCCCCAAACGGGGGCGTCCCCGGATGCCAGCTGGCGCAGCTGCCGTGTCCGGAACCGGTGCA
>VGAV01000379.1 GCA_016870695.1 Actinomycetota bacterium
GCCTGCACCTGCTGCAGGGCCTCCCCGAGCTCGCGGGCGCTGGCGTAGCGGTCCTGCGGGGCCCGGGCCATCGCACGCGCCAGCACGGCCTGCAGGGACGGGGACACGTCGGTGCGGGCGATGTCGGTGTAGCTGGCGCGGGCGATGCGGCGGCGCAGCTGCTCGCGCGAGTTCTGCCCGCGCTCCCGCCGCTCGAACGGGCTCTGGCCCGCGAGCAGCGAGTAGACGGTCGCCCCGAGGCTCCACACCTCGCTGGCGATGGTCCCCGCGGTCTGCTCCGAGATCACCTCCGGTGCGCTCCACGGCACCGACATGGCGAGCATCTCGTCGGCGCCCTGCCGCACGAGCGAGGACGAGATCCCGAAGTCGGCCAGCACCGGCGCCCCGAAGGTGGTCACGAGGATGTTGCTCGGCTTGACGTCGCGGTGCACCAGACCGGCGTGGTGGGCGGACTCGAGGGCCCCCGCCATGCGCACGCCGATGGACAGCACCTCGGGCACGGGAATCCGCTCGACCCGGTACCGCTGGGCGAGCGAGCCGGGGCAGAACTCCATGACGATGTAGGGCCTGCCGTCAGCCGAGATCCCCGCCTGGTACACGGTCACGATGGACGGGTGCGCGGACAGGTGCGCCAGCACGTCCGCCTCGGCGTTGAACATGCGCAGCAGGTCCGGGTCGCGCACGTCGCTCGGCAGCACCTTGACTGCGACGTCGCGGCGCGGCATGTCCTGCCCGTAGAGGAAGACGTCGGCGAAGCCGCCCGACCCGAGCGGTCGGATGTACGCCAGCCCGGGGAGGATGGGGGGCGCGGAGGGCAGGCGCTGCGGCATCGTGCCCCTTTCCCCGGTCACACTCCCCGCACACCTCGTCGGGCCGCGGACAACCCGGCAATGCTAACAAAACCGCGTGCGGCCGCCTCGTCGTCATCCACAGGCTCAGGATGCCTCGGAGCCCGTGTCCCGGGGATCGAACGGCGCGTCCAACGACCGGGCGAGGTCGTCGAGCATGGCGGCCACCTGGGGCTCCACGTACTCGGCCACCGCCGCCTGGATCCGCAGGCGGTGGTGCAGCAGGATCGTGCAGACCTCGCGCCCGATCATGTTGGCGTAGTCGTCGGCGAGGCCGACCTCCTGGCGCAGCGCCGCCTTCGCCTCGTCGCTCAGCGGGGGGAGGGCGGGGATCGACGCGTCCTCCTCGGCGGCCAGTCCCGTCAGGGTGAAGAGGAACGGCGCCCCGGGCTCGGGCTCCGGGTCGAGCGGCATCCCCTCGAACTCCGGTTCCAGGCCCTCGGCCGGACGGTACGCGCGCCGGCGGTTGCGCTCAGCCTGCTGGTCGAGCTCGGACTGCAGCATCGGGAGGTTGCGGGCCGTGTAGTCCGCGACGGCGAGGTCGACGATGCCCTTGAGCCTCGTCGACAGCCCGTGCTGCACGCCGTGGGGCACGTCGGCGCCCAGACCCGCTGCGGACAGCACCGGAGATCCGAAGCACCGGCGGCAGGGCGCGATGCGGCCACGGTGATGCGCCGGCTCCCACCGGGGCAACCACCTCAGCCAGGCGTCGACCGCATGGCCGACCTGGGTCTCGAGCGACCGCTCCACGTCTCTACGCTAGCCCGACACGCCCGGAAAGCTCCGGATGCCACGGCCCGCGCGTCCGCCGGAGTCAGTCGTCCTCCGACTCCCACGACCAGTGTGCGCGATCGGTGGGCGTGCGCACGAGGAGGACGCCGAACGCGCCGGCCAGGAGCGCCGCCGCCGCGATGACCGCTCCGGGCCATCCGAGCGCGACGGACCCCGCGGCGGCGGCGCCGCGCGCCGGGTCCGCCCCCGTCACCAGGGCGCCGACGAAGATCCCGAACACCTCGCCGAGGTACGCGCCGATCGCGCAGGGCACCGCGGCGAGGAAGGTCGGCGGGACGGCGCGGAGACCCCACGCCAGCGCGCCCGCGAACGCGCCGATCGCGCACAGCATCCCGATGACGCCCGGGAACGCGCCCAGTCCGCGGACCGGGATGACGTCGGCGTCCAGCACGAGGGCCGTGACGCCCAGCGCCGCGATGGCCAGCGCCGCGAACGACACCGTGGCCAGAACGACGGCGACCGGCGGGGTGACCCCCGCCGGTCGCGATGGCGAACTCATGTCGGCTCAGCGCTGGGAGAGCTGAGGTCCGGCCTCGAGGGTGCGCTCGTATTCGCGCTGCGCCTCGGCGTTGATCTCCGTCACGCGGCGGCCGCGGGCGGCCACCCAGGCGCCGAACCAGATGGTCAGCTCGCGTCCGAGGACGAACGCCACGATGGCGAGAGGCGCAAGGTAGTTGTCCCGCAGGAGGACGAGCCCCTCGCGGGCGGTGATCATCCAGAAGGGCGCGGCGAAGAGGACGCCGAGCAGGTGGCCGAGCCAGGCGATGACGCCGACGACGAGGCCCCAGATGACCCAGTGTCCCCACCGGCCACGGTTGATGAGCGCGCCCAGGAACCAGAAGCCGACGAAGAAGGCCACCGTCGGGACCCACAGGCCCCACGTGGTGAGCGCCTCGAGGGCCGCCTGAGGCACGCCGGCGAGGTCGTACGCCCCGCTCAGCAGACCGAAGCCGAGGATCGCCGCGAGGTAGAGCACGGCGAAGGCCAGCGCGGCCAGCAGGCCGATCGCCCCGGCCGCGCCGCGGTTGCCCTTGGGGCGGGGAGCCTCCGGGGCCTGCACGAAGATGGGCTGCGGACCGCTCGACGCACGCTGGGGCTCGGTGGCGTACGCGTCATCGTTCCGCGGAGTCGCGTAGACGGCGGTGCGGTCGTCGGCGGACGCGGAACCGGCCGCGGCCGCCGCGGCGACGCCGGCACCCGCACCGGCGCCGTAGACGCCGTCGCGGGCCGCGGGCACGTCGCGGTCGGCGCCGTCGTGTGCGGACGCGGCGTGGTCGCCCCGCTCGTCATGGTCGTCGTGGGCCTCGGGCTCGGCGGACGCGGCGTAGGCCGCCCAGCGGGCGTCCTCGTCGTCCAGATCGACCGAGGAGCGGGCCGGCGTCTCAGTGCGCGGTTCCTGCGGCGAGGCGTCGTGCACGACGGGGGTCGCGCTCTCGCGCTTCTCCTCGTTCGCGCGTTCGTCCCACGCGGCCGCGGCGGCCTCGGGGTCGACCGCGTCCCGGCGGGCGGCCTCGGCGTCGGCGAGGCCCTCG
>VGAV01000380.1 GCA_016870695.1 Actinomycetota bacterium
GCGGCGACCGTCACGGCCACAGCGAACGGCGGGAGCACGGAGGTCAAGCCGGCATACACGGCGCGCAGCTGCGGCTGACACCGGGCGGGCCCCCTCGGCCCGCACAGGAAGGGGCCCCTCCGTTGGGAGGGGCCCCTTCGTGTGCGTCGCTCGGTGCCGTCCTGCGGAGTCCGCGTCCGCCACGCCGGCGGGCCGTGCCGCAACGCGGCGTGTCAGCCGCCGACTCCGCAGGACGGCGGCCGGTCACTCGTCGCCGATGACCCCGAAGCCGCTGGCCTGGTGGTCGGCGTTCGGGTCGTCCTTCGCCGGGGCCTTGGCCCCCTCGTCGGGGTCGGTCTCCTGACTCGGGGCGACCGTCGGGTCGTCGGCGAGGGTGTCGGCGTCCTCGGCGGGCGCGCTGTCCTGGGGGTCGCTCATGGGGTGTCCCTTCGTCGAAGCGGAGCACCATCCTGTCGCGCCGCCCCGCCCCTCCCCAACCGCTTGACCCCCGCCCGTCACCGCGCAAGGGATGCCACGGCGGTGACATGGCGCACATGCACGCCGCACACCGCCCACGGCGGGCATTCGCGACAAGTCAGCGCCCGAGCACGCCGCGCAGACGGTCCGTCCAGGACTGCGTCAGCAGGACCTCGCGTCCCTCCACCTCGACCGCGAGCGTGGAGCCGCCGAGGAGCCCCGACCGGCGGGGACGCTCGTCGCTGCGGACGTAGGCAGCGGCGATCTCGACGTAGACCGCCAGCAGGCGGGCGCTCTCGTCCTTCGACGAGGCCTCGTCGACCAACTGCACGCGATGACGCGTGTCGACGTCGACGCTGAACCACCGCGATCCCGGCGTCGACACCCTCGCCCACCGTTCGCCGCGTGCGAGCCGCGCCCAGGCACTCCCCGCCGAGACGCCGGTCTCGACCTCGAGGTCCGCGTGCGCGACGACGAGCACGTCCAGCATCGCCAGCGCCTCGGGAGCGCTGACGTAGTCGGCACGGCCGGGTCCGATGCCGCCCCACTCGAAGCGCGATCCGGAGCTCATGATCGCCGGGATGCCAGGGGGGCCATGTCGAAAGCGTACTCTCCGACGGTCGTGTCGCGGCGCGTGCCGCCGGTCAGCTCGGCCGCAGGCGCGCGTCCGGATGCAGCGAGCGCAGCCGCACCGACCCGTCGACGATCGCGCGGAGCGCCCGCGGGCTGAGCTCCAGCTCCGCCGACACGCGCTCCACGCCCGCCCCGGATGACACCGCGCCCCGCAGCGCCGCCTCGGCCGCCCGTGCCGCGGCCTCGACACCGTCCGCCGTGCTGCCCACGAAGGCGGCCAGCCGCTCGGCGGCGAGACGGATGGATGCCGAGCGCTCCCGCTCGAGAGGGGAGGTGGCATCCCTCGGTCCGAGTCGGCTCATGCGGGCACCTCCGCGACGGAGGCGGTGGGGGTGTCGGCGAGGTTCATCGGGCCTCCGCGGGTCGGCGTGGACGGGCGATGACTCCATGCTCGCCCGCGCGCCGCGGTGGCACATCCTCCGTGCGGACCATTTCCTCCCCCGGCCGGGGGAGGCGGGGACGCTCAGGCCCGCGTCGCCCGGGAGGACGCCCGCAATCCGATGCCGAGGCGGGCGGCCTGCCCCAGCGTGAGTCCCGGGACGTAGCACCGGACGAGCGCGATGCCGATGGCCGGCAGCTGCGCGGCGTCGGGATATAGCATCCAGACCCCGGCGTGCTCGGGCTGGAACTTCTTCTTGAAGTTCGCCAGGGAACGGAACCCGTAGGCCGGCTCGAGGAGCGTGCTCAGCGTCTCGAGCAGACGCTCGACGGCATCCCGGTCCGCGTCGTGCTCGCTGCGGTGGAACGCGAGCGGCGAGCCGGACAGGCTCAGCGTCGCGCACCCCTCCTCCTTCGCCTGCTCCACGACGGCGCCGATGACGAACTCCATGACGCCGTTCATCGCGTCGTCGCGCCGGCGCATGACGTCGAGCGTGTAGCCGGTGACGCCGTCCGCGGAGAAGACGGGCAGCCAGCTCGTCACCGCGATGACGCGTCCGTCCGCGTCGCGGGCGAGCATGAGACGGACGGCGGGGTCGAGAAGCTCGTCGACTCCGCCGAGCGTGAACTCCATCTCGGGAATGGTCTTGTCGGCGACCCACGCCTCGGAGATCTCGCGCACGTGCGCGCGGTCCACGAACGACAAGGCGCTCCAGCTCGTCCACTGGGCGGTCACGCCCTCCCGTTGCGCGCGGTTGGTCGCGGTGCGGACGTCCTGCCGCCTCTTGCCCGCGGGCGTCCACGTGCGCGGGTCCAGCCGCGCCTCCTCGGCAACCTGCGTCTCACGCCAGCCGAGGTCCGCCAGCGCCGCACGATCGACGTCGTCGACGCTGTAGAAGACCGGCGTCCAGCCGTGCTCACCGCAGTAGTCGACGAAGCCGCGTCCGACGCCCGGGTGGGAGCGGTCCGCGCCGAACGCCCCGCCGAGGGAGACGGCGATCCGACCGTGGACCCGGTAGGCGATGGCGGCGTCGAGACCGGGCGCGAACCAGTACGCGTTGCCGGACCAGGTCGTCATGAACGCGAGCGATCCGCCGCCGCCCCGCTCCAGGACCCCGCGCGCGCGGGCGCGGTCCCCCGAGTGCGCGACGGTGCCGCCGCTGGTCACCAGGCGGATGGATGCCACGATGCACAGGATCCAGAACAGGCCCGACGGCAGGTACCACGTCGCCTGCGCCCACCCGCTCACGGGGACGAACGTCGCCGAGTCGTACGGCAGGAGCGACGGGGGCAGGAGGCGCAGCGGCAGGGACGCGACGATGTCGCGCACGCTCGCCCACGGACGGAACTGATCGCTCACGACGAGCATCGACAGCAGCGTCACGACGAGGACGAGGAAGCCCCCGCCGACGACCGTCCCGACGAAGACCGAGCGGGCCCCCGGCGCGGACGCCACGCGCACCGCGCGACGCGACAGGAAGAGCACGAGCGCCACCGCGAGCGGTGTCAGGGCGGCCACGCCGAGTCCGATCAGGTACTGCACGGCCGATGTGCCGATCGTGGGGCTGCGGATCTGGGAGACGGCGTCCCACGTGCCGGGGCTGAAGACGAGGAACTGCAGGGACAGCCCGACGAAGGCGCACAGCTCGACGACGATCGCGATGCTGAGCGCCCCGCGCCGGCCGCGGAGAATGCCCCAGGCGCA
>VGAV01000381.1 GCA_016870695.1 Actinomycetota bacterium
TCTACTACAAGTACGACCGCCACCAGGCGGTCGTACTTGTAGTAGATCTTGTGCTCCAGGCTCGCCCAGAAGTCCATCGCGATCGTCCGGAACTGCACCTCGACGGGCACGTGCACCCGCCCGGTGGAGAGAAAGACGGGCACCTCCACGATCACGTGCAGGCTCTTGTACCCGTTGGCTTTGGGGGTGGCGATGTAGTCCTTGACGTCGCGCACGCTGATGTCGTCCTGCTGGGTGAGCAGGTCGAAGAGCCGGTACGCGTCGGCGACGAAGCTGCACGTGATCCGGATGCCGGCGATGTCGGTGATCGAGGCGCGGATGGAGGCGAAGTCCGGCTCGACGCCCTTTCGGCGGACCTTGTCGACGAGGCTGTCCGGCGACTTGACCCGACTCGACACGTGCTCGATCGGGTTGTACGCGTGCATCTCCTGGAACTCCTCGCGGAGGATCGAGATCTTCGTCTCGACCTCGGCGAGCCCGAAACGGTACTCCATCAGGAACCGTTGGAACTCGTCGCGCATCGCACGCAGGGCGGAGCCCGACACCGTGATCTGCTGCTCCTCCAGCGGGTCGGTCATGCGTCCGACGCTACAAAGGCCGGCTACGAGGCCGCTGAGAGACCGCGTCGGTCGATCGGCTCAGCGGTGGGGGCGCGTGCTCACCCGGGGCACCAGCTCGCCGTCGATGACGTCGATCCCGATGAGGCCGTCGAAGATGTCGGGCAGATCGTTCCACCCCTCGTCGTCGGGCGCGGGGAGAAACGGGGGGACATGGTTCGTCACGGCTCGACTCCTTCCGTGCGTTTCATCCACGATGACAGACGCACGCAACGACCGAGTCGCGTCTTGACAAGCTCCCCCGTCACCCGTATCTCACGCGGCCGGCCGCCGTTTTCAGCGGACGGCGGAGGGTCAGCCCTCTTCGACGTGGGCGTCCTCGGACGGCTCCGGCGTGATCGCGAGACCGTTCGGACCGGATGCCGCCAGCATGAGGTCCTCGACCCAGACGCGGTTGATGCGCGGCTGACGGCTCCCGTAGAAGTGGAACTGGATCGGCACCGACGGGTGCATCCAGAAGCTGCGGCGACCGCTGCCGTCGCCCACTTCCACGTCGAACATGAACGACTCGGAGCGGCGCAGCTTGTTCATCACGACGATGCGCAGGTGCGCCAGCGTACGGTCATCGATGTCGACGGCGTTCGCGACGGTGTCGTAGATGAAACGTCCCATGCGATGAGCCTAATGGAGGTTGGTCCGCCTCGAATCCCGGATGCCACGACGGCCCTCCGGACGCAACCCCCGCGACCGCCGCTTCGACCCGGCAGTACCGTGCTCGGGTGGGAACGCTCTACTACGGCGACGCTGCATCGCCGATCGAGATCGAGGACCGTGCCCTCGCGCACGTCAAAGTCGTCATCGCGACCAAGCTCCGCCGCGGCGAGAGCTTCACGCTGTCGTGGGCGCACGGCGAGGGGCAGGAGCCGGGCCGCAGCACGGTCTGGCTGCACCCGTCCATCCCGTTGAGGTTCGCGTTCACCGAGGCGGAGCCGGCTCTGCTCAGCCGCGCGTGGATCGAAGAGCTCGCGACGTCCGCCAACTCCTCGGGGGGTCTGATGATCGTCCCCGAACCCGAGCGCGGCGGCGAGCCGGGACCTCGCTGACTAGCGGTGGAGGTCCTGGTCGAGGATCTCCCGCGCGCCCTCTTCGACGGCTGCGGGGATGACCGTGGGCTTGCCGGCGGTGAACGCCTCCCACTCGCGCAGAACGACGGCTTCGATCCGTGCCGGGTCCTCGCCCGGGTAGTCGATCCGCAGCCGGGAGAGGACGCCCTCGAAGGAGGTCACTTCGACGCCCTCCACCACGACGATGGCGGGGTCGAACGCGGACACGTCGGAGCGCGCGTCCACGATGTTGTCGTCCATGCGCCTATGGTTTCACGGACTTCGCTCGGTTCCTAATACTCGGAATGAAAGTAGGCTGCCGAGTTTCTTAGTCCCGTAGGCGATCGCCGTCAGGCGTCGGCGGAGGCCTCGACCGGCGTCGGGACAGGGTGCGGATCGACCTGGTCGACGGCGTCCTGCAGACGCGAGAGACAGGCGATGACGACGGAGCTCTCCTCGGGCGTCATGTCGACGACGGCCGCCATCATGCGGGAGTGCATCTCGCCCAGCGTCGCGCGGACCTCGGCGTCGCTCGCCGCCGTCGCTACGACGTGGATGCTGCGGCGATCGGTGGGGTGCGGCACACGCGTGACGTGACCGGTCTTCTCCAGGCGATCGATGATGGCCGTGGTCGAGGCGGTGGACACCCCGAGGTAGCGGGTGAGCTCGCTCGGGGACACGAGACGGTTCTCTCCGGTCGCCCGCAGGAGGTAGCGGAGGACGAGCAGCTCGTTCTCACCCATCGACATGGACTCGCGGGTGCGACGGCGCATCGCCACCTCGGCCGCGCGGTACACACGGAAGGCTTGCAGGACGTCTACGGCACGACGGCGGCGGTCCTCTTCGGCGGCGCCGTACCAATAGCGCGACGATTCGGGCCTGGTTTCCACGTCGAAGATCCTATGTCAGCCGATCGCCGCCGAGCCCCTGCCGCTCCCGGCTCACGGCAGGTAACATGCTAAGAAGAACAGTTCTCCACTTGGTAGGCAGCAGAGACACTAGAGAGACGAGACACAATCCCACCCTCGGGAGGTGACATGAGACACACAGCAACCGCAGACGACGTCGTGAGGGCGCTGAGCGAACTCACCGACTCGAGCGCCTCGATCGAACGGACCGCGCTCCACTCGCTCGGCATCGGACCGAACGACGCGCGGGTGCTGCGGTTCCTCATCGATCGTGCCCCGGACGACGACCCCGTCACTCCTCGCCTTCTGACGGAGATGCTGGGCATCTCTTCCGCCGCGACCACGGCACTGATCGACCGGCTGGCCGACGCCGGGTGGGTCGAGCGAGAGCCGTACCCGGGTGACCGTCGATCGATCGTCGTGCGCGCCACGATCGACCCCGCGTCGCCGGCGCGTCGATTGCTCGCCGTGCGGCGCGCGTCGGTGGCTCTGGCGGCATCCAAGCTCGGGGCCGGAGATCGGCGGGTGGTCGCGGACTTCCTCGACGAGATCGCGCGGGCGGAGAAGCAGCACCTCGACGAGCTCGCACCCGAGGACGCCGC
>VGAV01000382.1 GCA_016870695.1 Actinomycetota bacterium
GCTGCTACGAGCTGGCCCGTGCACCGTTCGAAGAGAACTGGGTGAGCTTCGGCCTGAAGAACCAGGGCGCGTTCGACCTCGACCTCATGTACTTCGGCGACGACGGCAAACCCGTCTTCATGCCCCCGGCCGACGAGCCGGTGCCCGCGAAGAGCCACCCCTACAGCCCCGAGACCACCCAGAAGCTCGACCCCGTGCCGCCGGTGGCGCACGACCGCTTCACCGACACGTTCGCCTAGGAGTCACCATGGCCACCCACAACTCCCTCTTCGCCGAGAAGGACGTCCGCCGCACCGACGACGGTCTCGCGGTCTCGGTGCAGCTGCCCTGGTACCGCAGCCTCTGGCTGTCGGCCGTCGACGACGTCGCCGTCCGCGTGAACGGCGTCGACGTGCCGAAGGGCGACCTCCGGTTCTCGCTCGAGGGCCGCGAGTACCGCATCGAGGAGCTGCCCGAGCAGTCCGAGACGCTGTGGTTCGTCGCCGACCGTCCCGACGTGCTCATCCACCTCGACACCCCGCCGGCCGCCGGCGAGAAGACGACCGTCGAGGTCGTCCTCACCATGCGCCTGCTCTACATGCAGATCATGCCGGGCGTCGACGGCGGCCCCGGACGCTACGTCACCAACCGCGTCCCGGTCGAGCGCGAGCTGGTGCTCGCGTGACCACCGCCCGGCCCCTGCGGGTGGCCATGATCGGCTACGGCTTCATGGGGGCGGCCCACTCCGTCGGCTGGCGTCAGGCGCCGCGCATGTTCGACCTGCCGCGTGCGGTCGAGATGACCGTCGTGGTGGGGCGGAACCGGGATGCCGTGGCATCCGCCGCCGCGAAATGGGGCTGGGCCGAGTCGGCCGTGGACTGGCGCGAGGTGGTCGCGCGCGACGACATCGACATCGTCGACATCGTGACCCCGGGGGAGTCCCACGCCGAGATCGCGATCGCCGCCCTCGAGGCGGGCAAGCACGTGCTCTGCGAGAAGCCCCTGGCCAACACCGTGCCCGAGGCCGAGGCGATGGCCGAGGCGGCGGAACGCGCCCGGGCCCGTGGCATCCGGTCGATGGTCGGCTTCACCTACCGCCGCGTGCCGGCGGTGACGCTGCTGCGCGACATGATCGCGGAGGGCGCCGTCGGCACGGTCCAGCAGGTGCGCGCGGCGTACCGGCAGGACTGGCTCGTCGATCCCGGGATGCCGCTGGCCTGGCGTCTGCAGAAGGAGCACGCCGGATCCGGGGCGCTCGGCGACATCGGCGCGCACATCATCGACATGACGCAGTTCGTCACCGGCCTGCGCGTGGAGCGGGTGTCGGGGACCGTCGACACGATCGTGAAGGAGCGTCCGCTGCAGGCGGCGGGCTCCGGTCTCTCCGGTGCCGCGGGCGAGGGCTTCGGCGCGGTCACGGTCGACGACGTGGCCATCTTCACGGGACGCCTGGCCAACGGCGCGCTCGCTGCGTTCGAGGCGACGCGCTTCGCGACCGGGCGGAAGAACGCCCTCACGATCGAGGTGTCCGGCGACCGGGGGGCCCTCGTGTTCGACCTCGAGGACCTCAACAGCCTGCGGTTCTACGACCGCACCGCGCCCGAGGGGCGGCAGGGCTTCACCCAGGTCCTCGTCACGGAGCCGCAGCATCCCTACGTCGCCGCGTGGTGGCCCGCGGGCCACATGCTCGGGTACGAGCACGGGTTCACCCATCAGGTGGTCGATCTCGTGCACGCGATCGACGCCGGCACGGACCCGCATCCGTCCTTCGACGAGGGGCTCGCCGTGCAGCGGGTGCTCGACGCGGTCGAGCGCAGCAACGACAACGACTCGGCCTGGACCGGCGTGGCCGCCGGCGTCCCGGTCGCCTGACGCGAAGGAGCCTCATGGCGCGCCCCATCACCCTGTTCACCGGCCAGTGGGCGGATCTCCCCTTCGAGGAGGTGGCCCGCCTCGCCGGCGAGTGGGGCTACGACGGTCTCGAGATCGCCTGCTGGGGAGATCACATCGACGTCTCCCGCTGGGACGACGCCGACTACGTTCAGTCCCGGCTCGACATCCTCGAGCGCCACGGCCTGAAAGTGTGGACGATCTCCAACCACCTCGTCGGCCAGGCGGTGTGCGACGACCCCATCGACGAACGCCACCACGACATCGTGCCCTCCCGCGTGTGGGGCGACGGGGATGCCGAGGGCGTGCGCCGGCGCGCGGCGGAGGAGCTGAAGGATACGGCGCGCTTCGCCGCGAAGCTCGGCGTGAAGACGGTGACCGGCTTCACCGGGTCGAGCATCTGGAAGTACGTCGCGATGTTCCCGCCCGCCTCCGACGCCATGATCGAGCGGGGCTATGCGGACTTCGCCGAGAGGTGGCATCCCATCCTCGACGTGTTCGAGGAGGTCGGCGTGCGCTTCGCGCTCGAGGTGCACCCGTCTGAGATCGCGTACGACTACTGGACGGCGAAGCGGACGCTCGAGGCGATCGGCCACCGCGAGAGCTTCGGGTTCAACTTCGACCCCTCCCACTTCGTCTGGCAGCAGCTGGACTCCGTGGCCTTCGTGCTCGACTTCGCCGACCACGTCTTCCACGTGCACTGCAAGGAGTCCACGACCAACCTCGACGGCCGCAACGGCGTCCTGGGCTCCCACCTGTCGTGGGACAACCCGCGCCGCGGGTGGACGTTCGTGTCGACCGGCCATGGCGACGTGCCCTGGGAGCCGCTGTTCCGCGCCCTGAACGCGATCGGCTACGACGGCCCGACGAGCGTGGAGTGGGAGGACGCCGGGATGGACCGCCTCGTCGGCGGTCCCGAGGCCCTCGCCTTCGTGCGCCGGCTCAGCCAGATCACCCCACCCCACCAGCTCTTCGACGCCGCCTTCTCACGCAAGGACTGACATGACCGACGTTCTGAACGTGCTCATCCTCTCGGGGCACATGACCATCGAGCACGACAACGCCCACCGCAGCTTCCGGCAGCACAACCAGTGGATCACGACGCTGCTGGAGGACACCGGGCGCTTCAAGGTCCGGGTCGTCGAAGATCCCCGGGGACTTCCCGCCGCGGTCATCGACAAGTACGACGTGCTGATCGTCATCTTCGAGGGACGCGACGGCTACCACGACACGGCCGTCGGATTCGGAGAGGAGACGGATGCCGCGATCCTCCGCTTCGTGCACGACGAGGGCAAGGGCA
>VGAV01000383.1 GCA_016870695.1 Actinomycetota bacterium
CCCCGCTTGTAGACGCGGTGGCCGAAGCCCATGATCTTGCGCTTCTCGGCGAGCGCGGCGTCGAGCCAGGGCCCGACGTTCTCGGCCGAGCCGATCTCGGTGAACACATGCAGCACGGCCTCGTTCGCGCCGCCGTGCAGCGGTCCCTTCAGCGCCCCGATCGCACCGACGACCGCGGAGTACAGGTCGCTGAGCGTGGACGCGATCACCCGCGCGGTGAAGGTCGAGGCGTTGAAGGAGTGCTCGGCGTACAGCGTCATCGACTGGGTGAAGGCCTCGACGACGACCGGCGCAGCCTCCTGGCCGAACGTCATCCACAGGAAGTTCGCCGCGTAGTCGAGGTCGTCGCGCGGCGCGACGAGCTCCTGTCCGCGGCGGCGGCGCTGTCCGTACGCGACCACGGCGGGCAGCTGCGCCCACAGGCGGATGGAGCGCTCGAGGTTCTCGGCCGGGGTGCCCACGGCATCCATCACGTTCTCGATGCCCGCGGTCTCGCGCGCGCCGATGACGCTCACCGCGGTGCGGACCTCGTCCATCGGGTGGGCCGTGACGGGCAGGAGGTCGATGGCCGCCCGGACGTCGTCGGTCAGCGCGCGGTGCTGCCGCTCGACGGCACGGAGCGCGGCGAGCTCGTCGCCCGTGGGCAGCTCGCCGTTCCACAGCAGGTACGCCACGGCCTCGAACGGCTGCGTCGCGGCCAGCTGCTGCACCGGGTAGCCGCGGTACAGCAGGCTGTTCGTCTCGGGGTTCACCTTGCTGACGGCGGTCTCGTCGACCGTGACGCCGGCGAGGCCCTTCTTGATGTCGGTCATCGTCTCTCCCTTGAGTCGTCTGCGGTCGTTCTCCGGCTCAGCCCGCCGGTCCTGGCATCCATGTCCCACTATGTGCGGAGAACCTGCCCTCCGGCTGCACGAAAGGGGACACGGATGCCGGCTAGCGCTCCACCGTGAAGTCGAACACGTCGGCGTCGAAGCGGGTGTAGCCCTCGTAGTCGATGAGGTCGTAGAGGTCGGCGCGATGCTGCATCTCCCCCAGCTGGTCGCGCAGATGACCCTCGGATGCCAAGGCGTCCAGGCCCCGTCCCGCCGCGCCCATCGCGAGGCGGAGCAGCGACACCGGCCAGATGACCAGGTTCACACCGGCGTCGCGCAGCTGCGCGGTGGAGAACAGCTCCGACTTCCCGAACTCGGTCATGTTCGCCAGGATCGGCACGTCCAGAGCCGAGCGCATCGCTTCGAACTCCCCCAGGTCGCGCATCGCCTCGGGGAAGATCGCGTCCGCGCCCGCATCGACGAGGGCCTTGGCGCGGTCGATCGCGGCATCCAGTCCCTCCACCGCCCGCACGTCGGTGCGGGCCATGACGAGGAAGTTCGGATCGCGCCGACCGTCGACGGCCGCCCGGATGCGCTTGATCGCGGTGTCGGCGTCCACGACGCTCTTGCCGTCGAGGTGGCCGCAGCGCTTCGGGTTGACCTGGTCCTCGATGTGGGCGCCGGCGAGCCCTGCGTCCTCGAGCGTCTGGATCGTGCGGGCGACGTTCATCGGCTCGCCGAACCCGGTGTCGGCGTCGATGATCGCGGGCAGCTCGGTCATGCGGGCGATCTGTCCGCCGCGGCCGGCGACCTCGGTGAGGGTCGTGAGCCCGATGTCGGGCAGCCCCAGGTCGGCCGAGATGACGGCGCCCGAGATGTAGACGCCGTCGAAGCCCTTGCGCTCGATGAGGCGGGCCGAGAGGGGGTTGAAGGCCCCCGGCATCCGGACGAGGTCGCCGGATGCCAGCCTCTCGCGCAGCGCGCGACGCTTCTCGGCCGCGGTGGCCTGGGCGTACAGCATCAGAACAGGCCCTTCGGGGCCGGGGCGAGGGCCAGGACCCCGGGCTTCGCCACGATGGAGAGGTGCTGCACCTCGTCGGCGGTCAGCTCAGGCAGGCGCTGCACGAGCGCGAGGAAGCGCTCGATCTCCTCCGGCAGCAGCACCGGCTCGGCCAGCGTGCGGAACTTGCGGATGTAGTCCTCGCGCGCGAACGGCCGCGCCCCGAGCGGGTGGGCGTCGGCGACGGCGATCTCGTCCTCGACCGTGGAGCCGTCGGCGAGGGTGATGACGACGCGTCCGCCGAACGCCTTCTCGTTCGGGTCTTCGGAGTGGTAGCGACGGGTCCACTCCGCGTCCTCGTCCGTGGTGATCTTGTGCCACAGCGCGACGGTGTCCTCGCGGCCCGCGCGCCCGGGGGTGTAGGAGTCGACGTGGTGCCACGCGCCGTCCTGCAGCGCGACCGCGAAGATGTACGGGATCGAGTGGTCCAGCGTCTCGCGCGACGCGGTCGGGTCGTACTTCTGCGGGTCGTTCGCGCCGGAGCCGATGACGTAGTGCGTGTGGTGGCTGGTGTGCAGGACGATGGATGCCACGTTGGCGGGGTCGCGCAGTTCGGGGCGCTCCGTGCCGAGCCGGCGCGCCAGGTCGATCCAGGCCTGCGCCTGGTACTCGGCCGAGTGCTCCTTCGTGTAGGAGTCGAGGATGCCCCGCTTCGACTCGCCCTCGGCGGGGAGGGGCACGTCGTAGGAGGCGTCCGGACCGTCGAGCATCCAGGCGATGACGCCGTCCTCGCCCTCGTAGATCGGGGAGGGGCTGGTCTCGCCCCGCATGGCGCGGTCGACGGCCTCGATCGCCATCTTCCCGGCGAAGGCGGGGGCGTGGGCCTTCCAGGTCGAGATCTCGCCCTTCCGCGACTGGCGGGTCGCGGTCGTGGTGTGGAGGGCCTGACCGATGGCCTGGTAGATGGTCTCCTGGTCGAGGTCGAGCAGGGTGCCGATGCCGGCGGCGGCAGCGGGGCCGAGGTGGGCGACGTGGTCGATCTTGTGCGCGTGGAGCGAGATGGCCCGGACGAGGTCGATCTGGATCTCGTACGCCGTGGCGAGGGCGCGCACCACCGCGGCACCGTCGCGGCGCGTGTGCTGGGCGACCGCTAGCACGGGCGGGATGTTGTCGCCGGGGTGCGAGTAGTCCGCCGCGAGGAAGGTGTCGTGGTAGTCGAGCTCCCGCACGGCGACGCCGTTGGCCCAGGCGGCCCACTCGGGGCTCGAGCGGCGCTCGAGGGCGCAGCCGAAGACGGTCGCGCCCACGCCGCCGATGGACACGGCGTGATCGAGCGCCTGCTGGCGCGCCGCG
>VGAV01000384.1 GCA_016870695.1 Actinomycetota bacterium
GAGGAGCTCGCCTACGGCGACCCGGCCATCGCCGCCTACGTCACGATCCACAACATGGTCGCGTGGATGGTCGACGCCTACGGGTCCGAGGCGCAGCGGGAGCGCTGGCTGCCGGGTCTCGTCGCCATGGACGACCTCGGCGCCTACTGCCTCACCGAGCCGGGCGCCGGGTCCGACGCCGCCGCCATCACCACGTCGGCCATCCGCCACGGCGACGAGTACGTCCTCACGGGGGTCAAGCAGTTCATCTCCGGCGCCGGCGAGGCATCCGTCTACGTCGTCATGGCACGCACGGGCGAGCCGGGTGCCCGCGGCATCAGCGCCTTCCTCGTCCCTGCCGGGTCGGCGGGACTGTCGTTCGGGCCCCACGAGAAGAAGATGGGCTGGAACGCGCAGCCGACGCGGCAGGTGGTCCTCGACGAGGTGCGGGTCCCGGCCGAGAACCTCCTCGGCGGAGAGGGGCGCGGCTTCTCCCTTGCGATGACGGCGCTGAACGGCGGTCGTCTCAACATCGCCACGTGCTCCCTCGGCGGCGCGCGCTGGGCGCTGGAACGCTCGGTCGCCTACGTGCACGAGCGCTTCACATTCGGCGAGGCGCTCGCCGAAAAGCAGTCCGTCGTCTTCGCCGTCGCCGACATGGCGACCGAGCTCGAGGCCGCGCGCCTGCTCGTCCGCGACGCCGCCGCCGCCCTCGACGCGCACGCCCCGGACGCCGCCACGCGGTGCGCCATGGCCAAGCGCTTCGCGACGGACGTCGGCTTCCGCGTCGCGAACGAGGCGCTGCAGCTGCACGGCGGCTACGGCTACCTGCAGGACTACGGCATCGAGAAGGTCGTCCGGGACCTGCGGGTGCACCAGATCCTCGAGGGCACGAACGAGATCATGCGGCTCATCGTCGGCCGCAGCGTGCTGGCCGCGTGACGACGTCCCGGCGGACGGCCGCGGAACCCCCGCGCGCCGCACCCGCGGACGTGCGACCATGCGACAGCGGGACAGCCCGCGCCGACACGACGGGAGTGACATGACCGAGCAGCACACCGGTGACCGCAGCGCCGCCTACGAGACCATCCGCACGGAGCAGCGCGGACGGGTCGGCTGGATCACCCTCGACCGGCCCGAGGCGCTGAACGCGCTCAACACCCGCTCGATGATCGAGGTCGTGGCCGCCGCCACCGCGTTCGACGACGCGCCCGACATCGGTGCGATCGTCGTCACCGGGTCCGAGAAGGCCTTCGCCGCCGGCGCCGACATCAAGGAGATGGAGGCGAAGTCCGGTCTGGACATGACCCTCACCGACCACTTCGGCGCCTGGTCGCGCTTCGCCGCCGTGCGGACTCCCGTGATCGCGGCGGTCTCGGGATACGCCCTCGGCGGTGGCTGCGAGCTCGCGCTCATGTGCGACGTCATCCTCGCCTCGGACCGCGCGAAGTTCGGGCAGCCGGAGATCCAGCTGGGCGTCATCCCCGGCATGGGCGGCACGCAGCGCCTCGTGCGGGCGATCGGGTACTACAAGGCGGCCGAGCTCGTCCTGACGGGACGGATGATGGATGCCGCCGAGGCCGAGCGTGCGGGACTCGTCTCGCGCGTGGTGCCCGCGGCCGACCTGCTCGACGAGGCCGACCGGGTCGCCCGCACCATCGCCGAGAAGTCGCTGCCCGCGCTCTACGCGGCGAAGGCGGCGTTGGACGTGGCCCTGGAGTCCACGCTGGCCGAGGGGCTCCGCTTCGAGCGGCAGGCGTTCTCGTCGCTGTTCGACACCGCCGATCAGAAGGAGGGGATGGCGGCGTTCCGCGAGAAGCGGTCGCCGTCGTTCACGCACCGATGAGCGTCACGGCGGGGGTGGACGGGCGAGCCGGTCACAGCGGGTCGGGGACCGGCGTCGGGTCGGCGAAGTCGCCCGCGCTCTTGCGGAAGCGCGCGATGATCCGCACGAGGGCGACCGCGTCGTCGTCGCCCAGCCCGAGGTCGGCGAACACGCCGTTCAGCGCCTCCGTCGCCGCGTCGACCTGCTGTCGGCCCTCCGCGGTGAGTACGAGCAGAGCGGCGCGGCCGTCCGTCGGGTGCGGCTCGCGGGTGACGAGCCCGTCGCGGACGAGACGGTCGACGGTGTTCGTCACGCTCGTCGGGTGGACCTGGAGGCGGGCGATCGCGCTGGCCATCGGCATCCGTCCCTCCCGGGTGAAGGCGAGCAGACGCAGCATCTCGAACCGCGAGAACGACAGGTCGAACGGGCGGAGGGCGCGGTCGATGGATGCCATCAGCAGCTGGTGCGCCCGGATCACCGAGGTCACGACGGTCATGCCGTCGGCCGCGTCGTCCCACCCGTGCGCGAGCCACTGGCGCTTCGCCTCGGCGATCGGGTCCACCGGCAGTCGTCGCGTCATCGGTCCTCCTCGTCTCTCACGGTACCGCGCGGGCGGCGGACGGCGACCGGCCGCGTCCGTCCGGTGGCGGGGCCGCGGGGGAGAGGAATCCATCCGAGGGAAGGGAACGCGTCGATGAGGATCGCGGTGCTTGTCAAGGAAGTGCCCGACACGTGGGGCGAGCGGCGACTCGACCTCGAGACCGGGCTCGTGGACCGCGGGGCGTCCACCCCCGTGCTCGACGAGATCGGTGAGCGGTCGGTCGAGGCGGCGCTCGCCTACGCCGACGCGCATCCGGGCACTGAGGTGGTCGTCGTGACCATGGCCCCCGAGAGCGCCGCCGCCACGGTCCGGAAGGCGCTCGCGATGGGGGCGACCTCCGCGGTGCACGTCGTCGACGAGGGCCTCCGCGGGGCCGACCTCGGGCTGACCGCCGACGTGCTGGCCGCGGCGGTGCGCCGCGTCGACCCCGCCCTCGTCATCGCGGGGAACGTCTCCACCGACGGCGGAGGCGGCGTGCTGCCGGCGATGACCGCCGAACTGCTCGGGATGCCGCAGCTCACGGCGCTCGCGACCCTCGAGGTCGGCGACGACGAGGTGGCGGGCGACCGTCTCACCGATGCGGGGACCATGCGGGTACGGGCGCCGCTGCCGGCGGTGGTCTCGATCACGGAGGCCCTGCCGGAGGGGCGGTTCACGACCTTCAAGGGGATCATGGCCGCGAAGAAGAAGCCGTACGAGACCCTCACGCCCGCCGACCTCGGCATCGAGGTCGACGACCCCGCCGTCGCGCGCTACATC
>VGAV01000385.1 GCA_016870695.1 Actinomycetota bacterium
AGCGAGGACGACTTCGACAGCGTCGTGTCGACGAACCTCGGCGGCGCGTTCCGCGTCGTCAAGCGCGCCTCGAAGGGCATGCTCAAGGCGCGCTGGGGCCGCGTCATCCTCATCTCCAGCGTCGTGGGCCTCTACGGGTCGGCGGGGCAGATCAACTACGCCGCGTCCAAGAGCGCGCTGGTCGGGTTCGCCCGCTCGCTCACGCGCGAGCTCGGCGGACGCGGCATCACGGCGAACGTGGTGGCGCCCGGGTTCATCGAGACCGACATGACGGCCGAGCTGGCCCCGGAGACGCAGGCCGAGTACAAGAAGAACATCCCCGCCGGGCGCTTCGCCTCGCCCGATGAGGTGGCCGGGGTCGTGACGTGGCTGGCCGGCGACGACGCCGCCTACATCTCCGGCGCCGTCATCCCCGTCGACGGCGGCCTCGGGATGGGGCACTGACCGACGGGGGTTCCCGCTCGCGTCAGCGCACGGCTGACGCGAGCGTCCGGGCGAAGCTCTGCGGCTGCGAGAACTGCGGCCAGTGGCCCGAGTCGAGCCGCACGACCTCGACGTCGGCGACCCGGCCGAACTCCTCGGCGAACGGCCCCCATTCCGCGAGCACCCCGGGGAGCGTCTGCGCGTCGAGCTGACCCGACAGTATCGTCACCGGGATGCCGTGACGACGGTCGTCCGTGAGGGCGACGCCGTCGGTGGGCACGCGCCCGGGTACGTCCACCGCGCCCGCGGCGGTCCGCCGTCGGGTCTCGTCGTCGATGTCCGCGATGTCGGGCTCGTCGAACGCGTCCCAGCCGGGGAAGGGGACGCGTCCGTCCACGACGGGGAACTCCGAAATTATCGCTCCCGGGGGCGGCGGGACGGTGTCGACGAAGACGACGCGCGCGACACGGTCGGGGCGGGCGTCGGCCGCACCCCAGGCGACGTTGCCGCCGCCGGAATGGCCGACGAGCACGACGGGGTCCTCGGCGCGGTCGATCTCGGCGACGACCGCGGCGACCCAGTCGGCGATGCCGATGTCGCCGGCGTCGGCACCGGGGAGGGTGATCGGGTGCGCGCGATGGCCCGCGGCGGTCAGGGTGGGGACGACGGCGTCCCATGAGGAGGCGTCGAGCCACAGGCCCGGGATGAGGATGACGTCCATGGCCCGAGCGTAGAGCCGGCCTCCGACATCGACCAGGTCCGTCTCGACCGGACCGCCTCCCGCGGCCGCTGAACGCCGTCGGGCTTCGGTCTCCGTCCCCGCGTCAGCGGGGGAGCAGGGCGATGACCTCGCGCAGGTCGACCGGGCCGATGACGAGGTCCGCACGCTCGCGCACGGCGGGCTTGGCGTTGAACGCCAGTCCGAGCCCCGCGACCGCCATCATCTGCAGGTCGTTCGCGCCGTCGCCGATCGCGAAGGTCTGCGACGGGAGCACATCGGCCTCCGCGGCCCATTCCCCCAGCGTGCGCGCCTTCGCCGCGGCATCCACGATGTCGCCCTCGACCTCGCCGGTCAGGCGACCGTCCGCGACGGCGAGGCGGTTGGCGCGCCAGACGTCGACCCCGAGCTCGGGCGCGACCGTGTCGAGTACCTCGTGGAAGCCGCCGGACACGACGCCGACGCGTCCGCCGCGCTCGTGCACGGCGTCGATCAGCTCGCGGACGCCCGGGGTCGGCTCGATGCGCGCGACGGCGCGGTCGAAAGCGGAGACCGGTACCCCCGCCAGGGCCTGGACCCGCGAGCGGAGGCTGGCGGCGAAGTCGACCTCCCCGCGCATCGCGGCCTCGGTGGCGGCGGCGACCTCGGCACCGCGGCCGGCCTCGTCGGCCAGCAGCTCGATGACCTCGTTGCGGATCAGGGTGGAGTCGGCGTCGAGCACGACGAGGAAGCGGACGGGCGTGGGCACGCGCTCGACCCTAGCGCGCCGCCGCACCACACGCGGGTTGCGTGACGCCCGTGGTCGCCGCCCCGCCCCGTGCCCTCGTGCGCCGCGTAGGCTTTCTCCGCCGCCGCATCAACTGAGGGAGACCGCCACCATGGCCGACGTCGAGAGCTTCACCCTGGACCACACCGCCGTTCTGGCGCCCTACGTCCGCCTGATCGGGACCGAGTCCGGCCCCCGCGGCGACGTGATCTCGAACTTCGACCTGCGCCTCGTGCAGCCCAACCAGGGCGAGATCCCCACGGCCGGCATCCACACCATCGAGCACCTGCTCGCGAGCCTGCTGCGCGACCGGATCGACGGGCTCATCGACATCTCGCCCTTTGGATGCCGCACCGGCTTCCACGTCATCATGTGGGGCGAGCCCGAGGTGGCCGCGCTCGTCGCCGCCGTGACCGACTCGCTGCGCGCCATCGCCACCGAGGTGGAGTGGGAGGACGTCCCCGGGACCGACGCCTACAGCTGCGGCAACTACCGCGACCACAGCCTGCACACCGCGCGCGAGTGGTCCAAGCTCGTTCTCGAGCAGGGCATCAGCCAGGACGCGTTCCAGCGGGTCGGCGTCTGACCCGCGTCCCCGACGCACCGCCGCGGCACGCGAGCGCACCACCGCGCCGCACCGCCGCGCCGTACCGCCGCACCGCGCAGACGGACGAGGGCCGGTGATCCCGACGGATCACCGGCCCTCGTGGCATCCCTCGTCAGGCGTCGACGCGCACGTCCTTGCCGACGACGGTGATCCCGGTGTCGGTCACGGTGAAGCCGCGGGCGAGGTCGCGCTCGCGGTCGACGCCGATCGTGGCGCCCGGTGCGAGCTCGACGTTCTTGTCGAGGATGGCGCGGTGGATGCGCGCGCCCGCCCCGACCTGGACGCCGTCGAAGAGGACGGAGTCGGTGATCGTCGAGCCGCCGCCGGCCAATGCCCACGGTCCGACGACGCTGCGCTCCAGGTGCGTGCCCGACAGCACCGAACCGAGCGAGACGATCGAGTCGATCGCGTTGCCGATGCGACCGACGGAGTCGCGGACGAACTTCGCGGGCGGGGCGTTGACGGTCTGCGAGTAGATCGGCCAGTCCGTGTTGTACAGGTTGAAGATGGGCAGGGTCGAGATCAGGTCCATGTGCGCGTCGTAGAACGACTCGATCGTGCCGACGTCGCGCCAGTAGGAGCGGTCGCGCGCGGTGGAGCCGGGGACGTCGTTGCGGTTGAAGTCGTAGACGGCGGCCTCGCC